>CAYQMV010000048.1:0-14935 GCA_964418705.1 uncultured Sangeribacter sp. | reverse complement strand
ACATGGCGAGGATTCCAGCCATCGAAGTAATCAGTGGCACGTCAAAGTAAAATAGGATAACATAAATAATTACAAGAATGGGGAGAGCGGCATAGTGGTCAAGATGTTTGTAGAGTTTAAGATTAAACACGGTAATGCCCATGAAGAAGTAAACCAAGTATTTGTTTATAGCCAATATATTGAAATAGTTATAATCCATTATGAGCGTGAGGTCAAGGAAATAGAACAGGCAGCAAAAAACAAAGAATAATATAACTCGGTTTTTCTTCTGACACAACCAACGGAATATCGGATACATCAACATCAATGTCATCAATGTGGCAAGAAACCATAGCGGTGCCGACGGGTAGCCATGGTAAAATACAAATGATTCCAGAAAGGAGTGTATTGACGTGTCAACATGAGTCTTTACAATAGAATTAAGACCGGCTTTAATAAAGAAATAGAATGTGACAAAGAAAAGGAATGGCACGAGAATGCGTTGCACCTTGTCAATATAAAGATCCCTAACCATCCAATTCTTTTGGATTCGGCTCAAATACAACAAGCCACCAGACAAAAAAATGAATAGCGGCATACGTATTGGAGTTAATGGTGCTGTGATCTTACCACAGAATGTGTGGTTAAGTCCTGTGTTCATGTCTATGAGCTGCACATGGAGCATTACCACGAGAATTATATTAAGTCCTCGAAGAAGAGCGAGCCATGGTATGCGATCTTGACGTATTGTATTCATGTTGGCAAAGGTAGTCAAAATTTAGGAATAGTTAAAAGAATTCGCCGCCAAGAAATCACAACAAAACAATTATCCGCCGTAATGCATACTATAAGACATGACGGCGGATAATCTGTATCAATTTAGGATTTTGTCTTAGTGGTGTTCTTAATCGTCAAAGACTCTGGAGAGACCTGCCACTTTCAGATTGTTCTTAACCAAGAAGTCGATGATAGCATCACGTTCCGGAGAGGGAGCCACATCCTCCTTGATTCGAATCAAGGCATTGCGTGTGGAGGTGTTGGACTGATAGATATGGCGGTAGCATTTTGCCATATCATCAATAATCTCCTCGGAGAAATTCCCCTTACGCATGATGAAGGAGTTCACACCGAAATATGAGATGGGATTATGCGCCATAATAGCGAACGGAGGAATATTTCCAGTGACACGTGTGCCACCCTTCGCCAACACCCACTTACCTATTTGCATACCCTCATGCACAATCACACAAGAGGACAAAATGGTGTAGCTATCGATATTCACGTTGCCGGCTATTTTCACGGAATTACCAAGCACACAATAGTCACCCACGTGTGAATCATGGCCTATATGAGTCTGCGCCATAATATAAGAATTGCTTCCTATCTCAGTAGCTCCATTTTCATGAATACTTCTATTAATAATCACATGCTCGTGAATCTTATTATTGTCACCGATGCGGAGATAAGACTTCTCCCCTTTCCATCGGAAATCCTGAGGTTCGGCACCGATCACGGAACCTTCGTAAATGACATTATTGTTGCCCATCACAGTGCCCCTCAATACGGAAGCGTGCGGACGGATATGGCAGTTATCGCCAATCACCACATCAGCGTCGATAAATACGAACGCGTCGACAACAACATTGTCGCCCAACTTGGCAGCCGGGTCAACATACGCTAACGGACTAATATTATTACTCATGGTCGTACATTATTTTAGTAACCTTGAAGGTTAATTGATATTATAAGTTGTATGTAGCAAATACATATAGCAAAGGTAATGAAATTTCGCTAAACTTCGCCACAAAAAGAAAGGGAAAAGCTCCGAAACCCACAAAAATAGAGTTTCGGAGCTTTATAAAATGTCAAGCTAAAAAAGCTTACGGATTAAACTACGATTATCTTCCACCGCCAACGGCCTGATAGAGATAAATCAAAGCGTTGACCTTGCCATACCAAGAGGATATCTCCGACATCTGAGCACTCAAGAGGCTTGAGCGTGCAGTGAGGAGTTCAAGATAAGAGGCATCGGAAGTAGAGAAAAGGATTTGAGTGTATTCCACCGATTTCTCGAGGTCGCTTATTTGCAACTCCAATGCGTTTTGTTTCTCTGTGGAGGCTTTGATCTCAGTGAGTGCGTCGCTGACCTCGGCAGCGGCGTTGAGCACAGTATATTGGAACTGGTTCAAGGCGATTTGCTGCTGAGCCTTCGCCGCCTCGAGCGAGGCGATATTCTGACCTCTTGAGAACAAGGGGACAGTGAGCTGTCCGGCGAGTTGGACGAACCACTTGCCGGGATTTGATATCACACTACCGAGCAAGTTGGTGAAACCACCCTGCGAAGAGATGGTGAGCGAAGGATAAAAGTTGGCGCGCGCCTGATTAGTGGCATAATAAGCGGCGGCGAAACTCTTTTCGGCAGCCCTCACATCGGGACGCACGGCGAGATAACTCATAGGGACACCCTCATAAGCCATTGTCGGCAACTCGAACTCGGAATTAGTATTCACCGCCCAAGTTTGTGGATAAGAGCAAAGAAGAAGTGAGAGAGCATTTTGAGTCTGGTGAATACTTGACTCCAAGTCGGGTATCTGCGCCAATATAGAGTGATAATTAGCTTGACTTTGCATCACGGCAGCCTCATTGGTTCTGCCGGCATTCTTCATCAACTTCATAGTGTTGACTTGATCTTCCCAAATCACGGCGGTGCGGTTCATCAAATCCAACTGCTGATTGAGCATCATCAAAGTATAGTAGCAATTAGCCACACCGGCGATGATCTGCGATTGCGCCGCCTGCTGGTAAGCCACGCTCATCTCCTTGCTAACCTCTGCGGCACGCTTGCGGTTAAGGATTTTACCAAACACGTCTATTTCCCAACTTACGTTGACGGGAAGAGTGTATGACCAATTGATGTGGGAATGGTCGTAGGAAGCACCGCCGCCATTAGGAGTGAACGACACCGAGGGGAGATAGCTCAAACGAGCACCCTTCACCTGGGCGCGCGCCACCTCCACATTGAGGCGTGCGTTGTCGAGATCAATGTTTTTCTCCAAAGCTCTGCGTATGTAGCTTTGAAGCAAGGGATCGGTGAACACCTGTTCCCAGGAGAGATTACCCAACGAAGTGGAATCCTGCTCTTGATTCAATGCGTTGGCATAATCATTAATCACAGGTTGCTCTGTGGGTAATTCATATTTTTGATAAATGTGGCAGCCGGAGAGGGAGAGAGCCACAGCCACGACAGCGGCACCCTTCATCAACCTCACTGACATATTTTTAAACGTATGTTTCATATTTCACGCAAATTAATGATTAATGCTATACTGCTCAAGCTCAGACTTAACGCCGGAGTTATCCATATCCTCCCACTTGATCGGAGAGATTTTCTCCTGAAGATGCTGGAACACCACGAACAAAGAAGGAACAATGAAGAGCTGGAATATCATACCGATCAACATACCGCCCACGGCACCTGTACCGAGAGCTTGGTTACCATTTGCACCGGCACCATCCGCGAACATCATAGGCAACAGACCGATAATCATAGCCAAAGATGTCATCAAGATAGGACGTAGACGAGCCACGGCACCTTGGATTGCGGAGTTAACGATGCTCATGCCCGTGCGGCGACGCTCAAGCGCGAACTCCACAATAAGAATGGCGTTCTTAGCCAACAGACCAATAAGCATGATAAGAGAAATCTGCAAGTAAATATTGTTGGCGATGTCACGGAGCTGAGCGAAGATGAAGGTACCCATCAAACCGAAAGGTACTGAAAGGATAACCGCCCACGGCAACGCATAGCTCTCATACTGCGCACTCAAGATGAGGTAAACGAAGAGCAACACCAACATAAAGACATAACCTGTGGTGGAACCGCCGGAGTTTTGCGCCTCCTCACGGTAGTTACCGGAGTAGTCGAAGGAGTAACCTACGGGCAATGTCTCGGCAGCGACACGCTCAATAGCCTTGATAGCGTCACCGGAAGAGACACCGGCGGCGGGGTTACCGGTCACGGCTATGGAGGTGTACATATTGAATCGGCTAATCACGTCGGGGCCCTTCACCGGAGTGAGACTTACGAAGTTGTCGATAGGAGCCATTTCGCTACCATTTCTGACCTTAATCTTCTTAAGAGTCTCGGGTGAGACACGAGCTTCAGGCTCCGCCTGCATCATCACACGATAAAGTTTACCGAACTTATTGAAGTTGGAGATATACATACCACCATAATAACCTTGCAAAGCACTAAGGATATCGCTCTGCGACAAACCAGCCTTCTTGACCTTAGCCACATCGATAGTCACAAGGTACTGCGGGAACGAGGGGTTGAAGGTGGAGTATGCCATCTGAATCTCGGGGCATGCGTTCAACTTCTGGATAAAGGACTGATATACGGTGAAGAACTTATCCAAGCTACCACCGGTCTTATCCAACAACTTAATCTCGAAACCGCTGGTCACAGAAGAACCGGACACCATAGGTGGTTTGAAGAAGATGGCGGTGGCATCTTTACATTTCATCGCCGCGCCCTGGAAAAGTTGTCCGACCACGGCATCGGCACTTTGCGACTCATCACGCTCCTCCCATGGTTTAAGTTTGATAATGAATGATCCGTAGGAGTTACCTTGACCACCGATAAAGCTATAACCGGTGATAGCGGTATGAGTGTCGATAGCGTCGATTTTAGCCATGATTGAATCCAATTGGTCCATAGTGGCTTCCGTGCGCTCCAAGGATGTACCGGGAGCCATAGAAACGACACCCATGATAGTACCGGTGTCCTCATCAGGCACCAAACCTGTAGGAGTGATATTCATCAAGAACACCAAAGCGCAAATGGAACCGATGGTGATGATGAAGCTTGTCACCTTATGGTGGATGAAGAACTCGACGCCTTTCTTATATTTAGCGAGTGTAGCGTCGAAAATAACGTTGAACCAATAGAAGAAACGCTGAAGGAAATTCTTTCTGCTTGGCTTATGTGAAGAGCTGCCAAGAGGAGCGGACTCATCAAGGGTGTCCTCATCGGTAGCGTGGGGTTTCAAGAAGATAGCGCAAAGTGCCGGAGAGAGTGTCAACGCATTGACAGCGGACAAAGCGATCGCCATAGCCATAGTAAGACCGAACTGACGATAGAACACACCGGAAGTACCACCCATGAAAGATACGGGGATGAACACCAACATCATAACGAGAGTGATAGAAATCAATGCGCTTGTAATCTCGTTCATAGCGTCGATGGCGGCCTGCTTGGAGGATTTGTAACCCTGGTCCAATTTAGCATGGACCGCCTCGACCACCACTATGGCATCATCGACCACAATCGCAATCGCCAAGACAAGTGCGGAGAGGGTAAGCAAGTTGAGCGAGAAGCCAAATATGTAGAGCAGGAAGAATGTACCGATAAGCGCCACAGGAATCGCAATCAACGGGATCAATGTGGAGCGGAAGTCCTGCAAGAAGATGAATACCACGATGAACACGAGGATAAACGCCTCGATAAGTGTCTTAACCACCTCATGGATAGATGCGAACAAGAAGTCATTGACGTTCATGGAGATCTTGAGCACCATATCGTCAGGAAGGTCTTTCTGGAACTCATCTATTCTCGAAGTCACGTCGTTGATAACGGCGGTAGCGTTACTACCGGCGGACTGGAATACGATAAGAGTGGTGGAGTTATGTCCGTTGGTCTTATTTGCGAAGCCATACGACAAACGGCCAAGCTCCACAGAAGCGACATCGCCCAAACGGAGGATCTGACCTGAAGGGGTAGCCTTAACAATAATATCCTCGAACTCCTTCTCCTCAGTGAGACGACCCTTATAGCGCATCACGTATTGGAAGGTTTGATTTCCGCGTTCACCGAACTGACCGGGGGCAGCCTCAAGGTTCTGCTCAGCCAAGACAGCGGTAATGTCGGAAGGGGTCAAACCATACTGAGCCATAACCTCAGGTTTCAACCATATACGGATAGAGTAGTCCGAACCGAACGACATCGCGTCACCGACACCGGACACACGTTTAATCTCCGGTGCGATGTTGATTGCCATATAGTTATCAATAAATTCCTGGGAGTATTTATCATGCTCGGAGTACATATTGATAGCGACAAGCATTGAAGACTGACGCTTCTGAGTGGTGACACCTACCTGATTCACCTCTGAGGGCAAGAACGCGGAGGCTTTAGCCACACGGTTCTGGACATCAACCGCCGCCATATCGGGATCCATACCCATTTTGAAATATACCGTGATAGTGGCGGTACCGTTGTTTGAAGCCTGAGAAATCATGTAGTCCATGTTCTCGGCACCGTTGATCTGCTCCTCCAAGGGGGCGATCACGGATTTAAGCACAGCCTCGGCATTCGCACCGGTATAGGTGGTAGACACCTGGATGGTAGGGGGTGCGATGTCGGGATACTGTTCGATTGGAAGCGAAGTCAAGCCCAAGATACCGAAAATCACGATAAAAACCGAGATAACGGTGGAAAGGACAGGACGCTTTATGAAGTTTGATACATTCATAGACTAAATTATTTTTTAGGTTTAATTTCCATTCCATCTTGTACGGAGACACCAACGCCCTCAACGACAACCACATCACCGTTGTTGAGACCACCGGTGACGATGTAGTTCTGACCATCGTCGAGTTTGGAGATTTGGATTGGAGTGGAATGAACTTTATTCTCTTTATCCACGACAAAGACGAATTTCATATCCTGCACCTCGTAGGTAGCCTTTTGCGGCACCAAGATAGCATTGTGAGTGGTGGAGGGAATCAGAATATCGCCGGTGTTACCACTTCTCAACGCATGGTTGGGGTTTTGGAACACAGCCTTCACGGAAGCGCTACCAGTGGAAGTGTTGAGCACGCCGGAAACGCTCACGACTTTACCCTTATAGGAATAAATTTCGCCTGTCGCGAGACGCAAGCTAACCTCGGGGAGAGCGGCGAGAGCTGCTTGTAGAGAAACGGCACCATTGTCGGTGAGAGCGAACACCTCTTTCTCAGTGAAAGAGAACATCGCCTCCATGTCGCCATTGCTCGACAAAGTGGTGAGCAAGGAGGAGGGAGAAACCAAAGCGCCCTCCTTATTATCAATAGTACCCACATAACCGGCATTTGGAGCGGTCACGTTGGAGAAGCTAAGATTCTTTTGAGCGGAGACCAAATTCGCTTTCGCGGAGTTTTGCGCCGCTTTAGCTTGATTAAGCTGAGCTTTAGCAGCGTTCAAGCCATCCACGCTTGTTTGGTAAGCCGTGGGCGCGATGATATTTTGGTCAAGCAAGATTTTATTGTTGTTGACGTTAGTTTGGGCGGTGTTAACGTTCGCCTGTGCAACCTCAACGGAAGCGGCGCACTGAGCCACGGCAGCCTTTGCGGCATCCACCTGGGCTTGTAGTTGAACCTGATCAATTACGAAAAGGGTCTGACCTTTATTCACATATTGACCCTCCTGAACACATACTTTAGTGATGAACCCTGTGATTTGCGGACGAATCTCAACATCTTTCGTACCGCGAAGAGTGGCGGGATATGCCGATTCAAGTGTGGCATCGCACTCCCCTACCGTCATAACAGCCAATTCAGGTGCTCCTTGCTGTTGTTGTTGCTGCTGTTGACCACAAGAAATAGTCAACAATGCAGACGCACCAAGCATCACTGATAGTGACTTCATCAAATTGATTTTCATACTTTTTTCTTCTTATTATTTTTACTCTTATTCTATATTCTTACCTTTCAAGGCGCGGACACTACAACATCCACACCAAACGTTTATCTCTCAAGCGGCGGAAAATGATTTTACCCATAAATCGCATTTCGGATAAAAACATCCCACTAAATCAAAATCGGATGCAAAGTTACTAAAAAACATTGGTACTACAATTTAAAAATCCGTTTTCAGAGCACTTTTTTTCTCATTTTCGGTAAATTAACAATACTCTGAAACGGATTACAGATTAATTAACTAACTTTGCGGAGAAATGAATTTCGCACTCTACATAGCAAAGAAAAGTTCGCTCTCCCACGACGGGATGAAGAAGTCGCCGGCGGTGAAAGTCGCCATAATTTCAGTGGCACTCTCCGTGGCAGTGATGCTCGCGTCCATCTGTATCGTCTTCGGTTTTAAGGCGCAAATCATGGATAAGATCACAGGGTTCAACGCCCATATCACCATCTATAAAATCAACGAATCGGAACCCGAGGACTTGGAAGAGAGCCTCACCATCCTCACCCCCACCCTAAAATCCATATTAGACAGTGAAAAATATATCACCAACTATGAGGTGGAGCTATCGGTGCCGGCGGTGTTGAAAACAGACTCCGACTTCAAGGGGGTATATATGCGCGCCACCAACGGCAAAGCGCTTAAAAGCTTCATAGGGAAAAACCTGGTGGAGGGGAGCTACCCCTCCGACACTACGGAGAATCAAATAATGATTTCCGAAAACACCGCCAAAGCCCTCAACCTGAAGACCGGGGAGAACATCCCCTCATATTTTCTCAACGACAATATCAAAGTGCGCAACCTGAAGGTTTCCGGCATCTACAACACCCACTTCGATTTATACGACAATCTATTTGGCTACTGCACCATACCCACGCTTGAGAACGTGGTGGGGATATCCGGAGGCAATAAAGGGACCTCCATACGCATTCTCACCGATGACAGCAGCCGTATTGAGGAATACAGCCAAAAACTGCGCAAACGACTGGCAGCGGCGTACGCCAACGAAGAATTGTTCGTCACATATCAAGTAGAGAACGTATACAACCAAAGCGCCTCCTACATATCATGGCTGTCGCTCCTCGACACCAACGTGGCGGTGATACTAATCCTCATGACACTTGTGGCGTGCGTGACTCTGATTTCGGGGATGCTCATACTCATAATAGATAAGGTGTCGCTGATAGGAATCCTCCGCTCCATGGGCGCATCATCGCGACAGATACGCAGACTATTCATATATATGTCGCTGCGCATAGCGATCATAGGTTTGGTCATAGGCAACATTCTGATGCTGTCGTTTCTGTATGCGGAAAAGGTATGGCACTTCATACCGCTCGACGCGGAGAGCTACTATATCAATTTTGTTCCTGTGGAGTTCAACACGGCGAGCATCATCCTACTGAACGCCGCCATCACAGCGATAGTATTCCTTTCCTTGTTATTGCCGTCGGCTTACGCTTCTAAAATTTCACCCACGGAGGCGATGCGCTATAAGGAATAGCCCCCCTTGGATAGGAATTTGGCATAATTTATGTTTTAGTGAACCATGAACCGCCTGGACAACCGCGGCGACAACCATTAAAACTAAAACAACAATACGATATGCAAACAGGAAAAATTGGGGTAACTACAGAGAACATCTTCCCCGTAATCAAAAAATTCCTTTACAGCGACCACGAGATATTTCTCCGTGAGTTGGTATCCAACGCAATCGACGCGACACAAAAGATAAAAACACTCTCCACATTCGGAGAATATAAAGGGGAGCTTGGCGACCTGCAAGTGAGCGTAAGCATCGACAAAGATAAAGGGACACTCACCATCTCCGACCATGGTATCGGCATGGATAAGGATGATGTGGAGAAATACATCAACCAGATAGCATTCTCCGGAGCCGAAGAATTTTTGTCGAAATATAAAGACAACGCCAATTCAATAATCGGGCACTTCGGATTGGGCTTCTACTCAGCATTCATGGTGGCAAAACGCGTGGACATACGTTCATTGTCATACAAAGAGGGGGCGAAAGCCATAGAATGGAGCTGCGACGGATCGCCGGAATACACACTGACAGAAACTGACAAAAGTGACCGAGGCACTGACGTAATACTCCACATTGACGACGATGACAAACAATTCTTGGAGGAGAACCGCATAGAAGGACTCTTAAAGAAGTATTGCCGCTTTCTTCCCGTACCGGTGGTTTTCGGACACGAAAAAGAATGGAAAGAGGGGAAGATGCAAGAGACCGACAAGCCGCACGTGGTCAACGCCACAGAGCCTCTTTGGACAAAGAAACCGTCGGAACTCAAGGATGAGGATTATCTTAAATTCTATCGCGAGCTGATGCCGGGACAGGAGGAACCGATGTTTTGGATCCACCTCAACGTCGACTACCCTTTCACCCTCACAGGTATCCTTTATTTTCCTAAAATCCACACCAACATCGACATACAAAAGAACAGAATACAACTATACTGCAATCAAGTGTATGTCACCGACCAAGTGGAGGGAGTGGTTCCGGAATTCATGACCTTGATGCAAGGAGTGATTGATTCGCCGGACATTCCGCTGAACGTTTCGCGCAGCTACCTTCAGGCAGACAGCCAAGTGAAGAAAATCTCCACCTATATTTCAAAGAAAGTGGCAGAGAAATTGGAGAAACTCTTCAAAGACGACCGCAAATCCTTTGAGAAGAAATGGGACGACATAGAGATATTCATCAAATATGGCATTCTCACCGACGCTAAGTTTGAGGAATCTGCGCTTAAATTCTTCCTTGTGAAATCCAGCGACGACGACTACTTCACACTTGAAGAATACAAGAAGCTCATTGAATCATCGCAAACAGACAAAGATGGCAACGTGATATGTCTGTACGCCACAGATAAGGAGGCACAATACTCCTACATCTCAGCCGCCAAAGAGAAAGGATACAGCGTATTGATGCTCGGCGGACAGCTCGACACCCACATCATAGGTAAACTTGAGCAAAAGGACCAAAAGACACATTATGTGCGTGTGGACTCCGACAGCATAGACAATCTCATTGTCAAAGAGGATAAGAAAGAGACAGACCTCAGCCCTCTGCAAATAGAGATAATGAGTGCCCTCTTCCAATCCGCGATGCCCAAAATCGAGAAGACAGAGTTCTTGGTTCAATTTGAGAGAGCCGGGGAGGCTTCATCGCCCGCAATCATCACACAAAATGAATGGATGCGTAGGATGAAAGAGATGAGCGCCATGCAACCGCAAATGAGCTATTTCGGTGAAATGGCGGACAACTTCAATTTCATCGTCAACAGCGACCAAAGCGCAGTCAAGCATCTCATCGCCACCGCCACCGACGCGCTCAAAGAGAGAATCACACCATTGTTCGACGAAATAGAGTCACTGAACAAAGAGATATCGGCAACAGAATCCACCGACAATAAAGATAAGAGCGAAGAAGAGAAAGAGTCTCAACGTAAATCCGTCAAAGAGAAAGAGGATAAAGTGGCGGATTTAAGAAGCAAGGAGCATGAGATCATCGCCGACTTCGGTAACACCAACAACGAGCTACGCCAGATAATAGATTTGGCGCTGCTGCGTGTGGGATTGCTTAAGGGAGCGAACCTCGACAAATTCATCAAACGCTCCATAGAATTACTTGGATAGTAAATCCAAAGATTTTTATTATCTTTGCAAGGTAAACGAATAAAATCGTTTACCTTGCTTTTTTTGACTTGCGTTTTTGATATGCTTACAATAGGAATAGCCGGTGGCACCGGATCTGGAAAATCGACGGTAGTTCGCCGAATAATAGAGAGTTTACCCTCCGATGAAGTGGCAGTGATCCCCCAAGACTGCTACTATAAAGATAATGCCCACATACCATTGGAAGTGAGGCTGAAGATGAACTACGACGAGCCGGCGGCGATAGACTGGCCGCTGCTGCAACATCATCTCAACGAGTTGAAAAATGGCAGGGCTATAGAGATGCCCACATACGATTTCATCACCTGCTCACGCATGAAAGAGACAATCCACGTGGAGCCCAAAGAGGTGGCAGTGGTGGAGGGGATATTGGTGCTGTGCGAAAAGGAGCTCCGGGATATCATGGACGTTAAAGTCTTTGTCGACGCCGACGCCGACGAGCGGCTCATACGCGTCATATCGCGCGACTGCCTCGAACGCGGGCGCACGCCGCAGATGGTAATCGACCGCTACCAAGAGACACTCAAGCCAATGCATGAGCTGCATATCGAACCCTCGAAAAGATATGCCGATTTGATTGTGCCGCAAGGGGGAAACAATCACGTGGCGGTGAAACTTCTCACCGATTACATCCGCAGCCTATTGCCCTCATTCAATAAGTAAACGACAATGAGAATATTTGGATTTAAAGAGAAAACAAAACATAAAAAGATAATAGACGAAGCCACCGGAGAATTAATCAACGACGGCTCCAGCGCCGACATACTCAACACCGAAGCCTTTGAAGGATATGAGGACTCCTCGGAAATTCCGGAGGAGCCAATCCAGAGCGAGGTGGAGGAACACGAACACGTGGATCCGTTGGAATCCGAGGAGCATGAAAGGCTGGAAACAAAGGATGTGCTACGCACAGAAAACCTGGTGAAGATTTACGGCAAACGCACCGTTGCGAACCAAGTATCCATTGATGTCACCCAAGGGGAGATTGTGGGACTCTTAGGACCTAACGGAGCCGGGAAGACCACCACATTCTATATGACCACCGGATTGATCACACCCAACTCGGGGAAGATATTCATCAATGACACCGAGATAACCAAATACCCCGTCTACAAACGGGCGAAAATGGGCATCGGCTATTTGGCACAGGAGGCATCCGTGTTCCGCAAATTGTCGGTGGAGGACAATATCCGCTCAATTCTTGAGATGACAGGAAAATCGAAAGAGTATCAAAAGGAGAAATTGGAGAGCCTTATATCGGAGTTCAGCTTGGAGAAAGTGCGCAAGAACTATGGCGACAGACTCTCCGGAGGTGAACGCCGCCGCACGGAGATAGCGAGATGCCTCGCCATAGACCCGAAATTCATAATGCTCGATGAGCCATTCGCCGGAGTAGACCCTATCGCCGTGGAAGAGATTCAATCGGTGGTGTATAAACTCAAAGCGAAAAACATAGGAATACTTATCACCGACCACAACGCTAACGAAACACTGAGCATCACCGACAGGGCGTACCTTCTTTTCGAGGGGAAAATACTCTTCCAAGGGAGCAGCGAAGAACTGGCGGAGAACCCTGTGGTGCGAGAGAAATACTTGGGACGAAACTTTGAGTTCCGCAGAAAGGTGTTTTCATGAGAATTAAAGAGGCATACTATAAGGAGGACCGCAATCAGCCGCGTCTACCATTGGGACAGATGGGAGAGTTGGGAACACTCTTCTGTCTCTTCTTTATCGGCATGATCATAGCCATAGGCATAATGTCGATGTTCGGACTTGATGATGGACTGAACAGATTCAACATCAACGCCGAAGCCGTGGCACAAGATACCTTCATGTTTATCATGCCGGCGTTGACATTCTCGTTCATAGTGTCGCGCACTCCCGGCATCTATCTAAGAGTACACGGCAGCGGACACTCACGCCAAGAATGGGTGAAAATAGTGGTGGGAGTGATAGCAGTGTTTATCATAGGACTCCCGTTCATGAATTTCATAATAGAGTGGAACGAGGGCTTGAAATTTCCGGACGGAATAGAGCAGTATCTCCGCAATATGGAGGACGCCGCCGAAAAAATAAGCAAATTCCTACTTGCGGAATCATCAATATCCGGATTAATAGTCAACATCTTGATTATAGGTGTGTTGGCGGGACTGAGCGAGGAGCTGTTTTTCAGAGCGTCGCTGCAACGGATACTGTCGCGCAAGAATGTATATTTAGGAATCTGGCTCACCGCCTTCTTCTTCAGCTTCATGCACTTCCAATTCTACGGATTTATTCCGCGGTTGCTTCTGGGAGCGTTCTTCGGCTATCTCTATTATTGGACACGTTCGATCTGGCCATGCGTGATCGCCCACGCGCTCAACAACAGCACTGCCGTGGTTGTGGCATGGCTCACCACACGCGGATATGTCGCGGAATCCACGGGAGGCATCGGCGACATGTCGTCCGGCTACGGATATTTGGCAGCCATAAGCCTTGTGGCACTCATACTATTCTTCAAATACGCACGTAAATACTTTTTCAAATAATGGCACCGGCACCTCAACTCAACTATAGGAGCATCCTGACAGAGATAAAGAACAGGAGATTCGCTCCGGCATATATACTCAGCGGCGAAGAACCCTATTTCCTCGACGTGATAAGCAACGCATTGCAAGAGAGTGTGGTTGAGGAGGAGGGGCGCGACTTCAACCAGCACATATATTTTGGATTAGGCACCGACATCGACGCGGTAATCAACACAGCGCAACAATACCCCATGATGTCGGAATACAAATTGGTGATGATCCGGGAAGCGCAATCAATGGAGCAGGCGAAAAGCAAACTCGACCGATTGGAGAAGTACTTCAAACACCCATGTGGCACCACCATATTGGTGATAGTGTTTAAAGGGGAGGCTTTGAGAGCCACCACAGGATGGATCAAAGCGGCGCAAAAAGCCAACGCCATAGTGTTCACCTCACCCAAAATACGCGACTACCAACTTGACAAATACGTAAAGGAATACTGCACGGAGAAACGCATCAACATAGAGCCAAAGGCGAGCGCCATGCTGTGCGACTACATCGGACCAAACCTCAGCCGCCTATATAGCGAAATTGAGAAGATAAAGGTTGGCAACAGCGACACCGAAGGTAAGACCTTCGCCATCACCGCGGAGATGGTGGAACGCTACATCGGCGTAAGCAAGGAGTTCAACAACTTCGAGCTGACCACGGCACTGATGAACAGGGACTACGCAAAATCCATGCGCATAGTTGATTATTTCGGGAAGAGCAAAACCAACCCACTGGTAGTGACCTGCGGCACCATATTCGCCTCATTCGCCAAGTTGATGCAGGCGCATTACCTTCCCGACAAAAGCGCCGAGGGGATGATGAAAGCACTTCAACTCAACAATTCCTTCGCACTCCAAGACATAAAAACAGGGATGCGCAACTACACCGCCGGGAGTTGCCTGCGCATCATCAGAGCCATACGGGAATTTGATATTAACACCAAGGGGGTGAACTCCACTCA
>CAYQMV010000047.1:0-14974 GCA_964418705.1 uncultured Sangeribacter sp. | reverse complement strand
TCTGAGCAATCGCGGCATCCACATCGCTGTTGTATTTGAGTTCGAGTACAATGGCAGGTTTTTCAACATTTCTACGTGGAATAAGAACAAAATCAGCATAACCTTTGCCTGTCGCCAGTTCCCGATGAATAATATAGTCATTCTGAGCATAGATATATGCTATGGTCAGAACACAGGCAAGCGAGTTCTCGTCATTGTAGGATAGTATGCTTGTGTTCTCATCGTGCGCCTTGTCTATGCCTTGCGCGACATAATCGGCATTTCCCTCAAGAGTCTCCTTAAGAAGTTTCTTTGAATTACTAATGGCATAAGCAACCCTCCAGCCACTACTCTTGACAGCATTCTCCATTTCACAACGCACTTCGTAGTTCGGGATATAGCACTCCTTCTCCACTAAATCGTATGCAAGGTAACCGAGGTGGATAAGGACCGTAAGCACCTCATCCCTGCCATTAACTTTATGAATGTCATTGCCGAAAATTGTGGTGTTCACCTCACACCTACCCCCCGAGAGCATATAGATTATATCATCTTTCAGCCCCTCATAGTTCATCTCTATGTAAGTGGCTACCTGCTCGTATGATGCCGTAGCCTGCCAGAAGCTGTCGCAACGACCGGACTTCAACGCAAGGATCACGGAATTGGGATTGAAGATTGACGACTCACGCCCGATGCCGTAGCCGTCGTACCATTTTACCAACTCATCATAATCCCCTCCTTTATCTTCACACAACCTCTTCACCTCCTCGCGCGTGAACCCGAAGAAACGTTCTTCGCCCATAGGTGAAGTCACGGAATATTCCAAAAAATTGTTCAGTGCGGACTGTTTGCTATATTTCTTGATGGGCAAGATACCTGTCATGTACACCCCGGCAAAGACCCTCAATGTATTGCTCCCCTTAAACATTCTGCGGAGCCAGGTCAGATAAGCGTCTATAGTGTCATCCTTGGATTCACGGCATATAGCGTCCCATTCATCAATAACCATAATAAAAGAGTCACCCGTAGCTTGATTAATCTTGATTAGCATTTCCATGAAATCGCCATCGAAGTCATCGGGGATGATATTCGGGTACGCCTTCCCCACGTCAGCCATCAACGCCTCCTGCATCTTATCGACAATGCTTGGTGAGTCCTTGTGCCAGGCGGTGAAATCCGTAATGTCCAGCTTGATTACGGGGAACTTGTTCAAGTACTTCTCAAATGAAGGGTCGTGAGAAATTTCAAGATTTTCAAATAGCGAACGGGAATCGCAAGACCTATCATAGTAGGCGCACAACATATTCGCCGCGATAGACTTGCCAAAGCGGCGGGGGCGGGTCACACAGCTACGCCGTTGCTCCGTGAATAGAGTCTCGTTTACAATCGAGATAAGACCTGACTTATCAACATAGGTTGAGTTCAGCACCTGCGAAAAATCAGAATTGCCTTTATCTATATATGTGCCCATACGATACTTTTAATAGGTTAAACAGTAGCTCCTTACTACCTTTGTCGCAAAGGTAGTAAAAAAGTTGGATTATTGCAACCATAGCGGCACTTAGATTAACCGGCGATAATCATGATTGGATGAAGCGCTCCTTAAATCACATATCCTCGAGGGTGAAAAGCCGCGGAAGAATCTCATAGTCGGAGAGGACACTGCCGCGGATGCGCTCCACCTTCTCCATAAAACGCTTATGGTCGTAGTTGCGGCGCAAACGCTTCACCTCCGCAAGAAGCGCGCACCTCCCCTCTATGGATATGGCGACTATATCTATCTCATTCGCCTCCTTACCCCTCTTACGCTCCCACCACGCACCGATGTCGGAATAGCGGCGGCTCTCCATAAGCTTCATGCGGAACCATTTCTCAAGCATACGTCCCGAATAGGTGCTGTAATCGGACACCACGATATGACGCAGATGCTCAAAATTCCCCATCTCCACCAACGATTGGTTGCGGTTAAAATAATTGAACCAGAACTTCAGAAAATTATCGGTGATCTCATATTGCACATTTTGCGAGCGAGGTTTCGATAAAATCGGACGCACACGCTTGATAAGCGAATAATCCTCAATCAAACGCTTAAGATGTCCCGCCACCGTGGCTCCTCCCAACGCGCTTTCAATCTCACCCTGCGTATCCACCCCGCGGGCGATACATCCCAACACCGAGAAATACATGCCATAATCCTTACCGAACTCCTCTATCAGCAGATTACGCCCCTCGTTGACAAACGGAGAGTTATCCCTGACTATATAGTCCAACATACCGTCGATCGACAAATCAGTGTCCTCACACAAAAGCTCTATATACTTCGGCACCCCTCCGGTGACGCAGAAAAAAGCGAGCAACTCATCGTTGGTGTGGTTCGGTCGGAAATCGCGCATAATCTCCCTCATAGTCTCCGTGCCGAAGCCGGAGAGGCGGATGGTGGCGTCAGCCCTTCCAAACAACGGCTCATGATAGCTCTCAAAGATTTTATGCATCATGGAATACACCGACCCCATGAGCAATAAGTTGACGTGCGTCGCATCGCGGTAAAGATCCCATATATTCTGCATATCGCTAAACACCGACGCGTTGACAGTGAAAAACTCCTGAAACTCATCGATGATTAGATTGAAGCATACGGACTTCCCCGTCTCCATCAAAAAATAAAACACCTCACGGAAAGAGGTCATTCCTTCCGGGACATGAATTTCAAGTTGCGAGGAAATCAAAGCGGAGAACTCCGCGCACAACGCCGCCTCACTCTTCCTACCCACGAACAGATAGACCGTAGGATATTCCCCACGTGTGGCACGCAGGGCGAGCGAGGTCTTGCCGATACGCCTACGCCCCGTTATCACCGTCATCCGCGACCGGGATTCAAACGCGCGCTTCTGAATCCGCCGCAACTCCTCTATCTCTTTTGTGCGATTGTAAAACTTCATACTTTGTCACGGTGGTAATTATTACCGCCGTGACAAAGTTAAGAATTTTCCGCGAAATAAAAAACAGCTATTTTGCGGTGTGCGGATTTATTCGTAATTTTGGCGATTAAACAACCAATGCGAACGGGCAGCCATGCAAGCCCGTCACCGACACAACTGAATGAAAGATTTCCTTAGATTACTACGCCGATTCGCGCTGCCATACAAATGGTACGTGCTACGAAGCTGCCTATTCAATATTTTATCAGCTTTTCTGACCCTCTTCTCTTTCGCGTTCATCATCCCCATACTCCAAATGCTGTTTCAAATAGAGACGGCGCGCTACGAGTTCATGACCCTCGACGACGGAAGCATCAAAGATGTGGCGGTCAACGACTTCTACTACTACACCCAGCAAGTTATTGACAACTACGGAGCATCAATGGCGTTGGCGCTCCTCGCGCTGCTGCTGGTGGTGATGACGCTTCTGAAAACCGGCACCGCCTATCTCTCCGACTTCTACATCGTCACCATGCGCAACGGAGTGGTGCGCGACATACGCGACACCATGTACCGCAAAATACTCTCCCTCCCCATAGGCTTCTTCAACAATGAGAGCAAAGGGGACGTGATGGCGCGTATCTCCGGCGATGTATCGGAAATACAAGCCTCCGTGATGTCGAGCGTCAACATGCTCTTCAAAAACCCCATCCTCATCATCGTCTATCTCGCGATGATGATAGTGGTGAGCTGGCAGCTAACCCTCTTCGTGCTTGTACTCCTCCCCATCGCCGGCTACGTCATGGGCACCGTGGGAAAGAAACTCAAGCGCAAGTCGCTCAAAGCGCAAGAGATGAACGGGGCGATTCTCGCCACCGTGGAAGAGACACTCTCCGGGCTCCGCATCGTGAAAGCGTTCACCGCCGAGAAAGCCATGCGCCGCCGCTTTGAGACACAGACGGAGGACTACTTCAAGCTATGCCAAGGCATCGAACGGCGCACCTCCATGGCGCACCCCATGAGCGAGTTCCTCGGCACCACCGCCATAGCGATAGTGCTTTGGTTCGGCGGCTCGCTGATTCTCTCCGGAGCCTCCGGCATGGATGCCGCCGCGTTCATATACTACATGGTGATCTTCTACAGCATCATCAATCCAGCGAAAGACCTCTCGAAAGCCACCTACACCATACAAAAGGGCATGGCGTCGCTGACGCGCATCGATAAAATCCTCCATGCCGACAACCCCATCAAAGACCCGGAGAAACCCACCCTCCTCAACGCCGACACCGAGAAAGGGAGCATCGAACTGCGCGACGTATGCTTCAGCTACGTGCCGGGGGCTCCCGTGCTCAACAACATCAACATCACCGTCAAAGAGGGACACACCGTAGCACTTGTGGGGCAATCCGGCTCCGGGAAGTCAACCATCGCCGACCTCGTGCCCCGTTTTTGGGATGTGGACAAAGGGGCGGTGCTGGTCAACGGACACGACGTGCGCACACTAAAAGTCAGCGAACTACGTTCATTAATGGGGAATGTGAGCCAAGAACCGATACTCTTCAACGACACATTTTTCAACAACATAGCCTTCGGCATAGAGAACGCCACGCGCGAAGCGGTGGTGGAAGCCGCCAAGATCGCCAACGCCCATGAGTTCATCATGGCGACCCCCGACGGCTACGACACCAACATCGGCGACCGCGGCGGCAAACTCTCGGGGGGACAACGGCAACGCATAAGCATCGCCCGCGCCATCCTCCGCAACCCGCGCATCCTCATCCTCGACGAAGCCACCTCCGCCCTCGACACCGAAAGCGAACGCCTGGTGCAGGAGGCCCTCGAACGGCTTATGGCGAACCGCACGACCCTCGTGATAGCCCACCGCCTCTCCACCATCGTCAACGCCGACGAGATATGCGTAATCCATCAAGGCTCGATAGTGGAACGGGGCACCCACGCGCAGCTCATGGCCCTCGACGGATACTACAAGAAATTAGCATCTATGCAAAGTATGGAATAATCATCAATTCCCCGGCATGCCGCGGAATCTAAACATAAAAAGAAACTATGCCTTACAAAATAGCGATATTCGCCTCCGGCAACGGCAGCAACGCCGAGAACATCTCACGCCACTTCGCGGAGAGCGACCTGGCGCGCGTGGCGATAGTACTCACCAATAAACGCGACGCCGGAGTGGTGGCACGTATGCAACCGCTCGGCATCGACACCTTCTACGTGCCAAACGACGCATGGGATAAGAACCCCGCCAGCGTGGTGGCGTTTCTCCGCAAACGTGGCATCGACATGATTGTCCTCGCAGGATTCATGCACTATGTGGCTCCGGAAATCCTCGACGCGTTCCCCGGGCACGTGCTCAACATACACCCCTCCCTACTCCCCGCCTACGGCGGCAAAGGGATGTGGGGACACCATGTCCATGAGGCGGTGATTGCCGCCGGAGAGACCCAAAGCGGCGCCACCGTACACAGAGTGACCGCGGAGATGGACGAGGGGGAAATCATCATGCAACGCTCCGTGGAGGTGACTCCCGACGATTCCCCCGTCACCCTCGAAGCGAAAGTGCATGAAATCGAATATGAACTATACCCCGAAGCCATAGAGAAAGCCCTCCGCGAGGGGGTGACCCACGAAATGGAATGGGACACCGCCACTCCCCCACCGATGCCGCAACAGGAGGAAACGCCGCTGCAGCCGTTCGCACAACAGCAACAGCAGCAACAGCAACAACAGCAACAACAATGGCAGCAACCGCAGCAACAGATGTGGCAACAGATGCCACCTTCACAGATGCCACCGATGCCGGCCACATACCTTCTTTGGGCAGTGCTCGCGCTCGTGTTCTGCTGCACCATCCCCGCCATCGTGGCTATCATCTACGCCACTAAAGTGTCGTCGCGCTACTACTCCGGCGACTACGAAGGCGCCGAAAAGGCATCCAAGAACGCCGAGTTATGGATAATCATAGCGTTCTCGCTCGGCATACTGTCGCTGACGCTGTATTTCCCCTTCACACTAATCTCCACCCTCTAAAACGCGGAAGTTGAACAGGGGCTTATACATAGCGATAGGGACTGTGGTGGCAGCGGCACTGCTGGTCTTCTACTTCAACGTCAGCCCCGACAGCGGAATCATGCCGACGTGCATATTCAAGAAAGTCACCGGATGGGAATGTCCCGGCTGCGGCTCCCAGCGTATGCTCCACGCCCTGCTCCACGGCGAAGTCTTGGAAGCGTGCCGCTACAATCCGCTGATAGCGGCTGTGGCTCCGCTAATCCCCGTCATGGTCTGGCTTGAACTGACACGCAAAAGCCATCCCCGGCGATACGCCCGCATCTACAACAAATACACCCCGATAATCATCGGAGCGGTCATAGTGGCATGGACAATAATACGTAATATATCAGGAATATAACATCAGAAGAATAACATCAGAAGAATAACATCAGAGAAATAATATCAGAAACTGACACAGGTATGAAATCGAAAAAAAGATTTATCATGAAAGCAGCATTGGCTCTATGCCTGGCGACCCCTGCGGTGGGAGCTGCACAAAGCAGCTACGACACGCAATTCGCCGCATACCCCACCTACAACGGGGCTGACCTTGAACTCACCGTGGACAGCCGCGGCACCATGTTCAAACTATGGAGTCCGAAAGCGGAGGATGTGGTGGTGAAGATCTACGCCGACGGCAACAACGGCGCACCCCTGCAGACGCTGAAAACAACGTTCGACGCCGCCACCGGAACATGGAGCGCCGCCGTAGCGGAAAAACTCTACGGAAAGTTCTACACCTTCCAAGTGAAAGCACACGGCGAATGGCTCCAAGAGACCCCCGGAGTATGGGCTAAAGCCGTGGGCATCAACGGCAACCGCGCCGCAATCATAGACTTCGCCGCCACCAACCCCACCGGATGGGACTCCGACAAGGGTCCCGCGGTGAGCCATTTCTCCGACGTGATACTCTATGAGATGCACCACCGCGACATGAGCATGAGTCCCTCGTCGGGCATCGCAAACAAGGGTAAATTCCTCGCCCTCACCGAACAGGGCACCACGAACCCCACCGGCGAAGCCACCGGCATCGACCACCTCAAAGAGCTGGGGGTGACTCACGTGCATATACTCCCATCCTACGACTACAACTCCGTGGATGAGATGAACATACAAGAAAACACCTACAACTGGGGCTACGACCCACTCAACTACAACACCCCCGAGGGTTCCTACTCCACAAACCCCTCCGACCCGGGATGTCGCGTCAGGGAGATGAAGATGATGATCAAAGCCCTCCACGATGCCGGCATAGGGGTGGTGATGGACGTGGTCTACAACCACACAGCATCCAACGATGACTCCAACTTCGAGCTGACAGCCCCCGGCTACTACCACCGCCACTGGGACAACGGAAACTATTCCGACGCGTCGGGATGCGGCAACGAAACCGCCTCCGACAGACAGCAGATGCGCGACTACATCATCAACTCCGTGAAATATTGGGTTAAAGAGTACCATATCGACGGCTTCCGCTTCGACCTCATGGCCATCCACGACACGGAGACCATGAACGAGGTGGCTCGCCAATTGAAAGAAATCAACCCCTCCATCTTCGTCTACGGAGAGGGATGGACCGCCGGAGACTCACCCCTGGCGGCGGAACGCAGGGCTCTGAAGGAGAACGTCAGCAAAATGAGCGGCATCGCCGTATTCTCCGACGACATACGCGACGCGGTGAAGGGGCACTACTCCAACGCCGCCGACCGCGGTTTCGCCTCCGCGAAGCCCGGCAACGAGGAAACGGTGAAAATAGGCATAGTGGCTTCCACAGCGCACCCCCAGGTGGACTACTCCAAGGGGAACAATTCCAAATTCCCCTACGCCGATTCGCCGGAGATGATTGTGAACTATGTGTCGTGCCACGACGACCTATGCCTCACCGACAAACTTATGAAATCAATGCCCGACGCCACCGACGAGCAACGCCGCAGCGTGGCTAAACTGGCGCAGACGATAGTGATGACCTCGCAAGGCACCCCCTTCATCTTCGCCGGCGAGGAGGTGTGGCGCAATAAACATGGCGTACACAATTCATATAAGAGTCCCGACTCCATCAACGCCATAGATTGGAACTACAAGCACCTCTACGCCGACCAATTTAACTACTACAAAAACCTCATCGCTCTCCGCAAAGCGCACCCGGCGTTCCGCATGACCACCGCCGCGGAAATCGCGAAGAATTTGGTGTTCGATAAAATTGACGCCGCAAAAACACCGAACCTCATCTCCTACTCCTTGCTCAATCACGCCAACGGTGACTCCGCAAAAGAGATCAAGGTGGTGCTCAACGGTGCCGACCATGAGCAGACGGTCAACATCAAAAAGGGTGATTGGACAGTGGTGGCGCGTGACGGCGAAATAGCGGCTGAGGGGCTATCCTCCTCCAAAGGGGGCAAAATGGCAGTGGCTCCATACTCCGCCCTCATCATGATTAAGAAATAAATCCCATATATGCTTCATTCGAAACGGCTATGATGATAGCGATACCGACGGAAGGCTCTTGATGTTAATAAATTTAACGTAAAAAAAAGACGCCGCACGAAACTTTTAGAGTTTGCTGTGTGTTTAATAGTAAAGAGTTTTTCATGGTATTAGATTTTAAGGTTATTAAGAATTGGTTGTCGTGACGACAATCAATTCTTATTTATTTGATTCAAAAGCATATCTGGTAAGACAACAAGCACCTCCGGCGACAATGTGTCAGCGTCGCCGGAGGTGCAAATTCTATGTACTCCCATGGAGATTCGAACTCCAATCGATGGAACCGGAATCCATTATTCTATCCATTGAACTATGGGAGCGTCCGAAAAGTTGGTGCAAAGTTAATCATTTTTGGCATATACGCCAAAATTCATTACTTTTGAGGCGTAAATTAACGCCGACAAACAAATACGAACGTAAGGATAAAGAGATATGGACGTAAGGATAGAATCTTCATGGAAAGAGGTGCTGCGCGCGGAGTTTGAGCAGCCCTACTTCGCCGCATTGGTGGAGAATGTGAAAATGGAATATGGCCGCACCACGGTGTATCCCCCCGGGAGGGAGATTTTCGCCGCGTTCGACCACACGCCCTTTGATTCCGTGAAGGTGGTGATTGTGGGGCAGGACCCATACCACGGCGCCGGACAAGCCAACGGGCTGGCGTTCTCCGTGAACGAGGGTATTCCGTTCCCTCCGTCGCTGCTCAACATCTTCAAGGAGATCTCCGCAGAGACGGGTGCCCCCATCCCCGCCAACGGTGACCTGACGCGCTGGGCGGACCAAGGAGTGCTGCTCCTAAACGCGTCGCTGACGGTGCGTGAGCATCAGCCGAAATCGCACAGTGGCTTCGGATGGGATAAGTTCACCGATGCCGCCATACGCGCCGTGGCGGAGCGCAAAGAGGGCGTGGTGTTTATGCTCTGGGGGGCCGACGCCCTGCGCAAAGGGGCTTTCATCGACCGCGGCAAGCATCTGGTGCTAACCTCGCCGCATCCATCGCCACTATCCGCCTACCGCGGATTCTTCGGCAACAACCATTTCACCGCCGCCAACAACTACCTCACCTCCCTCGGCAAAACCCCCATTATTTGGTAAGTGCTGACAGATTTGGTAAGCGCTGACAGAGAGTGAAACTCTATCAGAGCAGGGTCTCAAGATAATTCTCCGGAGTGACAACCTTATACTCCGCCACATCGTAGTTCGCGGAGAACTTGGCAGGTAAACGTGTCCCTCTCTTTTTGGGATTCCACTTCATCTCGTAAGCCGTGAAAGCTCCGTCACGTTCCTCCACATAGTCAATTTCCTGCTGCTCGTTGGTGCGCCAAAAATAGCTGACGGCATAACTGAGGCTGTTGCTGTTGCGCTTCACCCTCTCACTTATAAAAAAGTTCTCCCATAGGGCACCCATGTCGTTGCGGAGTTCCGGCACGGCAAAATTTTGGAGTATGGCGTTTCTTATGCCGTTGTCGTAGAAATATATCTTCTTCCCCTTTTTAATCTCCGTGCGCATATTTCTGTTGAGAGCGTTCAGACGGAAAATGACATAGCATTTCTCCAATAGCCCCACATATCTCTCCACGGTCTTGCTGTCAGTGCCAATGGTCTGTGCCACTTCATTATAAGAGACCTCACTCCCCACCTGCAACGCCAACGCCACCAAAAGCTTATGAAGAAGTTCCGGACGGCGTATCCCCTCCATCACAAGTATATCCTTATAGAGATAGCTTTGCGATAGGTTCATCAACAACTCCCTGGCATCGGAGATATTGGTTATAATTTCGGGATAGGAGCCATAAATCAAGCGGTTGTTGAGCAACTGCTTTGTCTTGACAAGTCCGTAAGTGTCGTACAACTCCTTCGTTGAAATAGGAAACATCTGATATTCAAGCTTACGTCCCGTAAGTGGTTCATCAAGCATATTCGCCAAATCGAGGGAAGAGGATCCTGTGACCAGCAACTGCACATCCGGAAAGTTGTCGGTTATCCGTTTAAGCACCATGCCGATGTTCGTCACCCTCTGCGCCTCATCAATCATTATTATTTTATTAGTCCCGACAAGCAATTTCAGTTCTTGCGTGTTGATTTCCGTCAGAATATGCTTAATCTCCGGTTCATCACAATTCAAGTAGAGAGAGGGAATGTCGTCATGCTTGCGGAGTAATTCACGAAACATATACGTCTTGCCCACCTGGCGTGCGCCAAGCAGAATAACACACTTACCTCGGAATAGCCTGTCCTCTATGAGGAGGCTCAATTCTCTCTTTATCATAACAGCCTAATTTAGAGCGTAAAATTACAACAAAAAAGGATATAATCCAAAAATTTATGCCTATTTTTTGGTTTATAATCCAAAATATTGTACCTATTTTTTGGTTTATAATCCGAAAATTCATACCTATTTTTTGGTTTAGGTCCTAATTACGGCCTAAAATGGAGCATCGTTTCTTCGGCAGTCAATCGCAATCAAGGTGGTTGATATGTCGTATGCCGACATCATTTGCTCAAATATGCCGCTCATGTTCCAAAAATTTTATAAGTTGCTTCAACATTGTTTTTTTTCTTGACACCGCCGCACATTCTCTGACTATATCTATATTATAGTCGGCAAGTGCGTCCATATCAAATCGGATATCGTATTCAAGATAATCGCATATCTCTTTCTGGAAACGCAAATTGAGGATGGGGGTATAGTAAAAATTTCGATAGGGAATATCCCGTAACGATATTTTCTATCGAAATTCTTACTAATCACAGCTTTGTCGAGGAGTATTGAAATAAAAATATTTGATTCCGTGGTCTATCCCGACAAAAATGCTTAATTTTGTTGATTAAAACAAATAGAGCAACAAGAACAGCAACAAGACCAACCCTCAGATGAATGTAATCGAACTATTTGCCGGTGTCGGTGGCTTTAGAATAGGATTAGAAAAAGCGTCACGCAAGGAATTCAACTTTGTGTGGGCTAACCAATGGGAACCATCAACGAAGAAACAGGACGCTTACGATATTTACGTGAGGGCTTTCGGCAACAAGAAAGAGACCGTGGACGGGAAACTCATAGATGAAGTTTGCAATGTCGACATAGCGCAAGTGCCGGTGGACGAAATTCCCGCCCACGACATGCTTGTGGGCGGTTTCCCATGCCAAGACTATTCCGTGGCAAGCACCCTCGCACGCTCCGGCGGGCTGGAGGGCAAAAAGGGTCAACTATGGTGGTCAATAGAAAACATACTTAAAAACCATAAGACTCCGGCAAAATTTCTCTTCCTTGAAAACGTGGACAGAATAATCAATTCTCCGGCAAAGCAGCGCGGCAGGGATTTTGCGGTGATACTCACCACATTATCAAATTTAGGATATATTGTGGAGTGGCGCATAATCAACGGGGCTGAATACGGCAAAGTGCAACGGAGACGGAGAACCTACATTCTGGCATATAAGGAGGGTACAGCCATACACGACCACATAAGTTCTCTCTCCAACCCATTGAATTGGGCATTGAGTGAAGGAACATTGGCAACCGCATTCCCCGTAGTCGAAGATGAAAAGAGACACTACAATGTGGCTTTCACCCTCAACGAGGATTTAAAGAGGGTGTCGGATGAGTTTGGCGTGGGCAAAAAAACTTCTGACTTTGAAAACACAGGTATCATGGTGAACCATAAAGTTTACACTGTGAGAACCACTCCATGCTACGATGGGAAAAAAGGTTTCAAAACCATCAGAGACATTCTTATCGATGAGAAAGATGTGCCACACCAATTCTACATTCCCGATGATGAGCTGCCAAAATGGAAATATCTCAAAGGGTCAAAACGCGAAGAAAGAGTAAATAAAGCCACCGGCTACAAATACACCTACACGGAGGGTGCAATGGCCTTTCCTGACGATTTGGACAAGCCATCGCGCACCATCATCACCGGAGAGGGTGGCAGCGGACCATCACGCTTCAAACACGTGGTGGAGGTAGTACCCGGACATTACCGACGGCTCACTCCCATAGAGCTTGAGCGGCTCGACGGCTTCCCCGATAATCACACCCAAGGATCTAATGACCTGCGACGTGCGTTTCTTATGGGCAATGCTTTAATTGTAAGCATCGTCGAAGACACAGCACACGTCCTTATCGAAAAACTAAAACAATATGGAGACCTATGACAAGACCTCACCAAAATCCATAGAAAGCTTCGCTAAGCAACTTCTGGACAAGTCACTACGCACTTTCTTCAACGACAACATTGAACAAAAATACTCCGGAAAGGGGAAATTGGGACAACTTCTCGAAGAAAAATTCTTCGGCTACGAAATAAACAGTAACGCAAATCCCGACTTCTCGGATGCAGGTGTGGAATTAAAAAGCACACCCATGAAGTACTCCAGAAAGAGCCAGTTCGTTTCCAAAGAGAGATTGGTCCTCAACATCATAAATTATATGGAGGAATGGAACAAGACATTCCGCAACAGCAGTTTCTGGCACAAAAACAACCATCTCCTGCTGATGTTCTATCTTTGGGAGCAAGGGAAGGTGGATATTGATTATATCTTCAAGATAATCAGACTATGGCGATTTCCTGCCACAGACCTCAAAATCATAAAAGATGACTGGCTGACAATCCATAATAAAATCTTGGCCGGGAAAGCTCACGAAATCACAGAGGGAGACACCCTTTATCTTGCCGCGTGCATGAAAGGGTCATCCAAAGAAAAGAGCCAACGCGAACAGCCATTCTCCACCCATAAGGCCATGCAAAGAGCTTACTCACTGAAGACCCGATATATGAACATGATTATAACGCAATCATTGTCGGGGATTGAGCCTGAAATCAACGAAGATGAAATCAATTGGGTAATTGATGAGTGGGACCACGACATGGCAAACGAAAGCTATGAAGAATATATGGCCCGCAAAAGAATGGCAGACACCGAATCCATCGTTAAGAGCGTCACCCAATATCTTTCCATCAACGAAACATTTGAAGAGTATGTGGAAAGACGTTTCGAGCCATACTATGGACTTTCCGAAAATGAAATCTTAGAGAAAGCCGGAATTAACGCCGAGAAAGTAACGAAAGCAAAAAACAAATACGCACTTATCGCCAAAGGAATATTAGACATATCAAAAGAACATATCGAAGAATTTGAGAAAGCCGGAATCACAATTAAAACAATAAGGCTCTCGTGCAACAACACGCTTAAGGAAGCTATGTCGTTCAGCAACATAAACTATTGTGAAATTGTAAATGAGGAATGGGAAGACTCATATTGGTATGATGTGCTCAGCCATAAATTATTTTTCGTAGTCTTTATGGCGAACAATGACGGCGACTATTTTCTCAGAGACACATTCTTTTGGAATATGCCGGCATCAGACCTGGAAACAGCACGCCAATATTGGGAGGACACAAAGTTGAAAATCAAAAGCAGTGACTTCGACCATTTCATCAAAGCTTCAGACAAGCGTATATGCCATGTCAGACCAAAGGGACGGGATTCAAAAGACCTTGCAATGGCACCCGATGGGACCATGCGCAAGAAATATTGCTATTGGCTAAACCGTGACTACATCAAAAAAATTATAGATGATCACCAATTGCATAAGCTCGTAGGGACAGAAAACGCCAAAGACGTGGTTCTGTTCGGCTATGTGAGGAGTGAAGGACATCTACGATGGATTACGGACAATCATCTGTATAATACACGATACGGGGACAAACGCGGTGGCGTTAAAGTCAATGCAGACATTGTGACCGCTAAATATCTTATTCTCTATTCCAAAGGTATGGCTCTACGAAAGATTTATAAGCTTGACAAATCAGGTCCGGTGGTATGGCATAAAGATGAGCTGATAAGCAGAGGTTATCCCTCACCCCCGGGAAGTGACAACTATTTAGTGTTTCATATCACCGATGAAGATGATGATGCGACAAGAAAAGACCTCTCAACATTGGATCTCAATGCTTTACCACAGTACAAGGTTCAATTCATGCAACCTTTTTCGTTAACATTGGAGGAGGTTCTCTCAGTCCTATAGGTTCTATAGGTCAAAATGGGTGCCCCCAATAAAACTATAATCATAATCTAACCTAAGTTTCGGATTTAGGCTGTTACCAATAAGTTAGGCAACATTTTGGATTTCTCCGTTATTGATTTTGAACATATCCGTTATTGATTTTGAGATGTGCGAAAAAATTAGTATGTTTGCGGAACGATAATAGTCAAGTTGTAAACGTCAAAATATAAAACGACAAAGCCATGATATTAGGGCCGATATATCCGATAGGAATCCAGGATTTCAGCGAGCTGCGTGGCATGAATGCGGCTACGCCGCCCCCTACCTCACCGACGGACGAAAGGTGGTCAAAGTGGGCGTAAACTTCTCAACATCCATGCGCACCGTCGACCGCTGGATAATTGGAGAATGATTATGTCTTTGGGGACGCAATTCTTGCTTTACCTCACCGGCACAGGGCAACCGCATCAAAATAGGCCAAATTTTCTCGGCTGAGATTCTGGCAGAT
>CAYQMV010000046.1:0-16363 GCA_964418705.1 uncultured Sangeribacter sp. | reverse complement strand
ACTCACCGATGGCGAACAAGCCTTTAACGGATGTTTGTAGCTCGTAGTCAACCCATATACCACCCATAGTGTAGTGGATTGCGGGGAAGATCATCATCGGGTTGTAGTATTTCTCACCGTTGATCTCGCGCGCAAGCTCACCGGGATTGACATCGGTGATCTCCTCATACATATCGAAGAGGTTGCCGTAGCGTTGACGAACCACGTCAAGACCGAGACGGTTGATAGCCTCAGAGAAGTCAAGGAACACTGCGAGTCCGGTGTTGTTTACGCCGTAGCCTTTGTCGCAACGCTCTTTAGCGGCACGGGAAGCAACGTCGCGGGGCACCAAGTTACCGAACGCGGGGTAACGGCGCTCCAAATAGTAGTCACGATCCTCTTCGGGGATGTCGCTACCTTTGATTTGACCGGATTGCAATTTCTTAGCATCCTCGATGTTCTTCGGAACCCAAATACGACCATCGTTACGGAGAGACTCCGACATAAGGGTCAATTTGGATTGTTTGTCGCCGTGTACGGGGATACAAGTCGGGTGGATTTGCACGTAAGCGGGGTTAGCGAAGTATGCGCCTTTGCGGTAGCAAGCCATAGCAGCGCTGACGTTGCACGCCATTGCGTTGGTGGAGAGGAAGTAAGTGTTGCCATAACCACCGGTGGCGATTACCACAGCGTGGGCGGCGAAACGCTCAAATTCACCTGTCACGAGGTTTTTCGCGATGATACCGCGCGCGCGCTCCACTCCATCTTTGTCCTTGATGAGGACTACGTCGTGCATCTCATAGCGGTTGAAGCTCTTCACTTTGCCGAGTTGGATTTGGCGGTTGAGGCTTGAGTAAGCGCCAAGGAGGAGCTGCTGGCCGGTTTGACCTTTAGCGTAGAAAGTACGGCTCACCTGAGCGCCACCGAATGAACGGTTGGCGAGAAGACCGCCGTATTCACGTGCGAAAGGCACGCCTTGAGCCACGCATTGGTCAATGATATTGTTGGAAACTTCAGCCAAACGATAAACGTTGGCCTCACGGGCACGGTAGTCGCCACCTTTCACAGTGTCGTAGAAGAGGCGATATACAGAGTCACCGTCGTTTTGATAGTTCTTAGCGGCATTGATACCACCCTGAGCGGCGATGGAGTGCGCGCGGCGGGGTGAATCTTGGATGCAGAAATTCAATACGTTGAATCCCATCTCGGCAAGGGTGGAGGCAGCAGACGCGCCGGCGAGGCCGGTACCTACTACGATGATGTCGAGTTTACGTTTGTTAGCGGGGTTCACCAATTTCTGATGTGCCTTATAGTTGGTCCATTTCTCAGCGACAGGACCCTCCGGAATTTTCGACATTTCCGGGCTCATTACTCTTACATTCTTATTCAATTCCATATCGCCGATTAATTATTGGGTGTAACTTCAGATTCTTGAGCGGGGGCCTCCTCTTGCTCAGGAGCGGGGGCGGGAGCCGGTTGCTCTTGGGCTTGCGGTGCCATTTGCGGTGCCTCCGGTGCGGGGGCTGCTTTCTCGCCTAACAGATAAGTGCAGAACTCATCGAGGTTTTTGAACATCTCCATTTGTTTTTCGAAGTTAGCATCGAAATCGGGAGATTGAGCACGATAGAACTCTTTCTGTGCCTCGGGGATGTTCTTCATTTGCTCATATTGACCGTGAGCTTGCTCGGCGATCATGTCCAAAGGCATGCTCTTCACTTGCTCGGGAAGGTCATATTTGGTGCAAATCATCTCCATGTATTGTTTCTGGAGATCCTCATTCTCTTTGTAGTAGTTGTCGTGGGCACGGAAAGTGAACACACCTACTTGAAGGATGAAGCAGAGAACAACGATGGAAGTCCACCAGCAAGAAACTTTCTTCAAACGGGGAATCCAAGTGGTGTTGTCCCAACCGATGGATTGGAACATCGACCAGAAACCATGGTTGAAGTGGAACCAAAGAGCGACGAAGCCGATGATATAGACCACAGGGGTCAACCAGCAGCTGAACGCCTCTTGGATGAAGAGGGTACCTGCGGCAGCCGGGATAGCGCCTTCGCAACCGGCGATCTCAGCGAACTGCATTTTTGCCCAGAATTGGATCAAGTGAACCACGAAGAAAGCGAGAACCACTACTCCGAGCACGTACATGTTTTTCGATGACCATTCCACGCCGGGAGCGGCTTTCGACACAGCGTAGCGTTGGCTGCCGCGCGCCTTGCGGTTGAGGATTGTCAACCATGAGGCGTAGATGATGTGAATGATAAATAGCAACGCAAGGCCGGCGGATGCTATCAATGCGTACCAGTTAGCTCCGAGGAACTCACAGACAGCATTGTAGGCGGTAGGCCAAACTATCGCTATCGCATTCATCACGCAGTGGAATGTGACGAATAGGACGAGGCATGCGCCCGTGAGCGCCATAATGAACTTACGTCCTACAGATGAGCTTGTTAACCACATAACAGATGTTTTTGTTTAGATTAATTATTAGATTATATTTATTTCTTCTTAATACAACAAATTGGCGACTACCTGTTGGCAACCGCTAATTTTTTGCAAATTTATCAAAATTCGGGCGTTCCCCCAAATGATTTTCCAAAAATTCATAGCAAAAATCTTTCTATTTTATCCACGAGAGGATTTGCATGGGGATTATCATGGGTAATTTGCATGGGGATTATCGTGAGGATTCCCGTGGGAACGCGTCGATCATAGATCCGGGGGTGATATTGATGATTTTGACGCCTATTTCATCGGCATATTCGCGAATCTCCCAATAGGAACGGAACGCTATCGTCATGCTCTGAAGCACCTCATGCAAACGCACTCCCTCATACACCGACGCGACGCGGCTCGTCTCCGCATTGTTGTCGGCGTAGAAGTGGGGCTGGATACTCACCACCCTGTTGTCGTCATCCACGCTGAGCGTGCGTGTCCACGTATGGTCAGCCCCGGCGACATAGATGCTCCGATAGCCGGCGGCGACGCCCTCCATAATGGCGGGAATCATCACATTGCGGGGCCGTGGCATCGCCATGCGGTGCCGCATGGCGGCATGGCGCACCGCACGGAATCCCCCCGTAGCCACCATATTAAACGCCCTCACACGCAGCCGAGGATTATCAGCCAACGCCCTCTCCACCCTTTTATGATGAAGGCAGGGGGCTGGCAAGTGCAACGTCATATCCCATGCGACGGCGGCGAGGTTATCCCATAGCCGCGCAACATTGGCATCATCCGAACCATCAAAAAAATGGGGGTCGGCAAGGACATAACGGTTTGGTCTCAAACGGCAAAACTCAGGCGTGTTGGCGGCGAAATTCACCGCCATAAGGTCGTAGTCGCCAAACTTTCTGTCATAATCCTTGATGGTGGTGAGCAACGAGGGACCATTGCCAAGAATCATCAAATTCCGGCGACTGTTATCCACCGTGTTCCCCTTCAAGAATTTCGACTTGAGAAGTATACGGAGCGACATAGCCGCGGTCCCTCCCAAATCAGCTAAAAAACTGACGATTCTATCACTCATCTTCATAAGGATACTCTTTATTTTCACGTGTCAGCACACGCAGGGTGTCGATAAAACGGAATCCGTCGGGGAGCGCGCCAGCCACTTTCCCGTTCGAGTAAGTGAGAGTGTGGGTACGCTCATGTAGGGACCAGCTATCAAGGATATTCCCCACAAAGGGGATTATGTCGCCGATTTTGGCGAGGAGCTTCGCCCACTTCAAAGGCAATGTGTAAACGCTCTTCGAACGTCCCAAGTTCTCGCCCATGCTCTTGGCAAGCTCCGGCAAGGTGTGGTCATACCCGTCGCTGACGTTATATATTCCACCCGTGGCATAGACTTCATGCGCCACCCTCGCCACATCGTAGGCGAGGACAAGGCTCCGTCGCGGAGAATGGTCGCGGATATTGAGATAGATGCCGCGCATCACTTTATCGCACATAACGGCGAAATCGCCCGACATCCCTTTTCCAAACATCTCCACGCTCCTCAATATGGTGAGTGTGATATTCTTCTCTTTCACAAAGGACTCAAGGGTTCTTTCATTCTTCGAATAATATTTCCCCTCCTCCGTCAAGGCTCTTATGCTGGAGCTCTCATCGAGTTGTTCCCCCTCGGTTCTGCCATACACCGACACACTCCCAACATATAAGATATGCTTCGGGGGATTATTCCCGCACCGCGTAATTATTTCCGAAAGTGAGATTCGCCCACTGAGCGAATCAGCGGATTTCCCATCGCTGTCCGTGGTGAACAAATCAGCGACAACCAGCACTTCGCAATCGCAGGGCACATCATCCTCCACGACAGTGAACTCTTTGAATATCTGTAGTATATAATGCCGCAGCATAGCGTCTGAGCCACACAACGCCATCTTCATTCCTTTATTCTCCATGCCTTTCTTGAGATTTGTTTTCTCGGGCCTTTATTTTATTGACAAATACATTCTTGTCCACAAAGGTATATAAAAAAACAAAACGCCACAAAATAAAACCGACGGCTTCCAATGCCATCGGGTCGGATGAGGATGGTTGAGTGAAGAGAAAAACAAATCACGTAAAATTTCCTCCGATGAAGAATCAGCGTCAGGAAATCTTACGTGATTTTTAATGTATAAGGAAGGAATTCAAATCAATTCCTATCACCTTTTAAATTTCATATCACAGCTGTTTGAATTTCACAGCTGTTTGAATTTCACCTTTTAAATTTCACATCACATCCGGGCAAACCGCTGCGGATAAGATTGTTGACGGCGGCGGTGTCTTTCACCGCCTCACCCATACGCATGGGGAGTTCCACCACCTCAACCACGGCGGAGCCGGGAATGATACGCGCTTTCAACTCATCCACAGTGGGGACGGCAGCCAACTTGCCATACTCAGCGTAGGTGTAGCTCGTGAATACGGAATTGGCACCCACGCCACGCAAATCAAGCCAATAGCCGTCGGTCAGCGGCAGAGGCATCCTATTCTCCCGGATATCCGAAGGATCGGGAAACGACACTATCGAGCCATCGGACGACACCGAAACAGGCACATTCGCCGAATAGTCACCAGACATACGGTAAATCACCCCCTTAGGCATGTGATCCACTGTGTTTCTGCCATCGCCTCCGATCAATCGGGAGCCATGGTCCACCTCTGTGACCTCGCCGGTGTCGCCGCTGTCCACAGTAGCGTTCCGCTTCGAGCCGCAGCCCACGAACAAGCCTACCGCAAGAAATGCCATAGCCGCAAATCCTAATGTTCTCATCATAATATTATGCAGAGATATAGTTTTTTACTTCATCACTTTCACGGTCTTCATTCCCGAGAGTGTGTTGACGTTGACCATATACACTCCGGAGGGGAGGGATGACAGGTCGATCACCGCGCCGTTGTCGCCGCCGCGCACCTCAGCGGAGCATACATGTCCGTCAATAGCGTAAACCACTGCGGAAAGCAGATTCTCGCCATTCACATAAACAGCTCCGTTCTTCACCTCGATGCCGGACTCAGCCTCGACAGCCTCAACACCGGCGGGGACATTATCCTTGACTGTGAACGCCTGCTCTGTGAGATACTCGTCCAAAGTCTGGATTACCAAGTAATAGCGTGAGCCTACATTAAGACCGTCGAACGCGACATTGAAATCAAAGCTCTTAGTCTCACCGTTCATCACATACAATGTGGGGGTGGTGCAATAAAGCTCCAAATAATTTCTGCTGCTGTCGCATAGCAACGCATAAATGATACTTGCGAAGTATCCGCTGGTACACTTCAAGTCGAGTGTGCAGTTGATGTCGGTGCAATTCACGCCCGTGCTGTCGTGGATGGTGAAGTTCTGAACGCTAACCTTAGTGGTGCCCACGGATTGAAGAGTGACGGGGATGAAGTCTGAGATATATTTAGTGGTGCCGTCGGTGTATTGCTCGATAAACGCGAAATTATAGTTTCCGGCAGCCGCACCTTTGGTGAACTGCGTCTCCACGGTCATAGTCTTACTTTCACCCGACTCCAAATCCACGATTATGGGAGAGGAGTAATCGCTGAGATTATCACCGCTCACCAAAGCCGCGTAAATCTTGGTATATTTCTCATTGCTGCTGGGATTATTCACTGTAGCGGTAACGGAGAATTTCTTTCCTGAAACGAGGGCGGTGTTGATATTCACATCGGTGACCTTGAGGTCAACTTTCTCTTGAGTTGCCTCGCGCACTGTTATGTCGCCATTGGCATCCACGGTCAAATAAGCCTCACCGGGGTCGCCGGGACCTGTGTAGACATACTTCCATGAAGTGTCGCCGGAAGTGGGGTTAGGCACATACACCGGACGGACTACATACTCACCCGGCTCCAATGAGGTAGGCACTGTCACTTTATAGTTGGCACGATAGCTCCATGAGGGGATAGTGTTGTTGGAGGATGCTCTCGCATAAGTCTTATTCCCGTTGGCATCAGTGAACTCGGCTCCGAAAGCCACTGTCACAGATCCAGTAGCCATGCTCAAGTAGTTACCGTATAAAGTAAGAGTACGTCCGGAGGAGGCGTAAGACGCGCCGAAAGTGCTGTGGCACACTATCAAGCGGAGATAATCGGAATTGTCGGTGATAGGTTTCACCATCAGCATGGCGGATTGGTCGGAGTTGTAGCCGGAAGCGCTACCTCCGATACCCTGCGATTCCGGATCAAGAGCGGTAAGGACGAAATAGCCATCGCTGGCGCCGCTCCAGCCCCAGTTGAAATGGAAATAGCCATCGGAAGAGTATCCGTCGCACACAAACGCGTGTCCCGAACTCTCATTGGTGCCGCTGTAGAACACCGGAGCGTCATTAGCCAATGATTCATAAATCAAATTCTCCCAATCATACAATTTGAAATACTGGCGGTTGGCGCAAGTGGTCTCCTTACCATATTTGAAATAGTTGACAAGCGCGGGTGCAACATCGGAGCATTGCGCTCCGGAAGCGGAGGTGCTATAGTTCATTTTCACGCTGTAGCCGCATGCCTTCATCAGAAGAGCCACGGCATTCTTCTGCGCGGTGGTGGCGTTAACGCCATTGTATCCGTCGAGCATATTGTCCCAATCAAAAGTGGCGGTGGTGAAATCCATCGACATCTTTTGACTTGTCAATGTCCATGTGTAGTTGATTGAGCCGGTGCCGACATCGGGCCAGTTGTGATATTTCATCACCTGCGCCATGGCGGTGGCGACACAGCCGGTCATACAATATGAGGATCCATATTTAGGACACATATTATAGTAAGGAGCGCTCTGATTCCATTTGGTGGTACACATAGGTTTGATGGCTGCCTTCTCCTGTCGGCTCTCAAATTTGTTAGCGCCCTTCATGGTGCCGTTATTCTTAGCCGCGGCGATCTCCTCGGAATACTGAGAGAGCCACCATGCCATATTCTCGGGGATATTCGTGGGGTCGATCACGCCCTCATCGGAGTATCCCAACACAGGAACCGCCACATCATCGGCGCTGACAAGGATGAATCCCTTCTCAGGCTTCGAGAAGATGTAGGCAGTAGGGGTAAGGTCTTTAAATTCAGTGTACACCAAATCATTGGCGGTGAATTGAGCCGCGGTGCTCATACGTTTGCCCTCGCCATTGTTGAGGGCGCGTGAGAGCGCGTCTTGCGGGGTGAGTGGGGAGGCCCCCACAATCGACGTCATCGACAACGACGCCATTAACATTATTAGTTTACGCATATAAATTTTGTTTATCGTCATCCGATTGCTCGGATAGACTCGGGGTTATCTCTTTGCCGCGAGCATGCCACATGCCGCTTCTATGTCCTGACCGCGGGAGGCCCGTATTGTCGCGACAACCCCCTTATGGTTCAAATAGTTTCTGAATATTATCATCTTCTCCTCGCTCGACGGAATCAATTCCACCTCCGGAATGGAGTGGAACGGAATAAGGTTAACACGACATGGTATCTTTCCTATCAAGCGGATAAGCATATCGGCGTGGGCAAGGTCGTCGTTCACGTTGCGCCACATGATATACTCCAACGACAGACGACGCTGATGGGCGAAATCATACCCTTGGAGCACACGTATCACAGAGGCGATGGGGAACGCTTTCTGCGCCGGCATCATCGACGCGCGCTGCACCGGATCGGCACTATGCACGCTCACCGCCACATGAACTTGGGTCTTATCCAGTAGCTCCTTAAGCTGCGGCAGTTTACCCACTGTCGACACCGTGATGCGTTTCGGACTCCAGCCCCATCCCCACGGCGTGGTGAGAATCTCTATCACCTTAAGCACCGGCTCAAGGTTGTCGAGCGGCTCACCCATCCCCATGAAGACGATGTTAGTGAGTTCCGTCTTCTCCGACCCTCGCGGAGGAATACTGAGAATCTGGTTCATTATCTCCGCGGGAGTGAGACTCGCCTTGAAGCCAAGTTTCCCCGTGGCACAGAAATAGCAGTTCATCTTGCATCCCGCCTGCGACGACACGCACAGTGTCGCCCTGTCGCGGTCGGGAATATAGACCGACTCTATCTTGTGTCCATGCTCCACGGCGAACATATACTTCACCGTGCCGTCGGCGGATTTCTCGTTGGCACACGGCGACTTACGCCCTACGGTATAATATTCAGCCAAACGCTGTCTGTTTTTCACCGATATATTGGTCATCTCATCAAAACTCTCCACACGGTACTCGTAGAGCCATTTTGCCAATTGCGTACCCACGAATCGAGGCATGCCACATTCCATCACCGCTTCTTGCAGTTCCTTCAACGTCATTCCTATCAACGGAGCGCGCGTGTTCTTATCTGTATTCATCGTAGTAAGAAATTGAGAGTGTTTGATAGGGCAAAGATAAGCATTGTTTCCCACATAAGCAAACCGCTCGCGCAAATTAGCAAACCGCTTGCGCAAATTAAAGGAGGGCTCCGCAAAAACGGAACCCTCCTCTATTATGTTTCAACACAAATCTTGCCGTCTGTCTTATTCGCCGGCCTCGAATTTGTAAATGTAGTTCTTGAGATTGTTGTCGCCCATGAGCATCTTCAAATAGTTGGGACGTGCGAACTGGGAGAACTGCATGAACTGCTGCTCAAACATACCGTTGCCGTCGCCGAGATCCTCTTTGGAGACATTGGTTATTTGGTAAACGTAAACGCCATTGTCGCCACGTACCACTTGGGCTTTGCCACCCTTCTTGGAACCTGCGATTTTACCCATCACAGCCGCATCGGCGATAGGACGTGCGCCCATGGGGGAGAATCTTACTTTACCCTCTTGAGGTGCGGCGTTCATAGCTTTGGCGATTTGATCCACTGTGGTGCCTTTGGCGCTATAGATCTTCACCATGGCATCGCCGGCTTTCTCACGGCGCACTTGCTGAGTGAGCGTCTCTTTCACGTGACGGTGGTGCAAAGGATAGTAGTCCTCAAACTCATCAACCACAGCCGCGGCGTAAAGTTTCGGAGCATACACATCTTTGGACTCATAAAGGTGGGAAACCTCACCCTTGGACGCGTCGATCATCACCCATCTTACCACCTGACGGGAATCCGGCAAATATTGGTTCATACCCTCGAACACAGGCACCGCGGGGGTGGATTGTGTGAGGTCGTAGGTTGTGACGGTATAGCCCGCTTTTCCAGCGTTGGCAACGAATTTCTCAGCGGTGTTGTTTGCCTCCAAGAATTTGGTGAGTTTGGCTTGAGCCTCCTGCATTGTGGCGGTGCTCGGTTTCAAGCTATAGGAAACCAAATCATATTCATAGACGGTGACAGGACCCCTTTTCTCCTCAATCTTGGCATACACTGTGCCCATATCGCTGGAATCAAGTGCCACATATTTGCCACCGGCGTTGGTCAATGAATCAAGATATGCGGGGGAGAATTGTGTGCGTCCGTCGGCGGTATAGAGAGGAATCCACTGGTCTTTCTGAACATTCACGCTGTCGGCGGAGAACTTGGAGGACAATGAATCCACGGGGAATCCGGCGTTGAGCTTGGCGAGAACCTGGGAAGGAAGAGTCTTGCCGGCTACCGAAACCACATTGATTTTGATGGAGTCGAGTTCAGATTTGCTGCCGATCATCTTCACAGCGGTGAAGCCTTTGCCGTCTTTGGAAACAAGCTTAGACTCATTGGCAGCCGCGGCTGCGACGAACTCTTTGATTCCGGCGTTCTTAACATCGGCGGCACGGAGTTGCTTGCGCTCCACGCTCACGCCGGCTTTCTTAGTGTCTTTCGACAAGCCTACCTCGCCGGCTAACTCAGCCATAACCTTGTCGGAAAGGGCGTTGGAAGCGGCGATATCTTTTGATGAGGGAGCCACAGATACGTTGATGAAGCTGATGGTCTTAGTGGCCTCATCCACGCGGTAACGGTTCTTGTCGCGGTTGTAAGCCTCTTTAAGCTCGGAATCGCTCACGGGATATTTCTTCTCATCGAGATTTCCGTAAGGAAGCATGGCGTAAGTCACGTCGGCGACGGTGGCATAGCCATCCTGAATCAATTTTTTGTCGAGGTCGTTGGCTGCGAATGTGCCTTGAAGCAGGCGCATATAGCTTTGTTGAGCGATCATCGATTTGGTCTCGTTCTCAAGAGCCAACCACATATTCTTGAAACCTGCCATGTCAGCCTCGGTCTTACCTACGGTCTGAGGTTGGAAGATTGCCTTATAGGCTTGCTCCGGCGTCTGCACGGCGATGTTGGCGCTTTGCAGCTGTTGGATAAGGGTGCCCAAATTTTGATTAACAGGATTATCAAGCATATAGTAGCGAAGCTGGTCGCCGGTAACTATAATGCCCAATTTGTCTACGGCTTGATTCAAAAGGGTCTCTCCCACCAACTCATTAAGAGCATATTGTGCGAGTATTTGAGAATCATAGTCTTGCATGTTCGGATTATAGCGACGTTGCGCCTCAATCTGATTGCTCAACTCATTGCGCTTGTTCTGATAATCCATAAAGTCGATCTTGGTGCCGTCAATTTCCGCCACCGTAGTGCGATTTCCGAAGATGTTGCGACTGTTGGTCAACGCATCTCCCACAATGAACGCAAGGAGCGCTACTGCTATTATCACAAGCAATAACACTGACCGGCGCCTGATTTTCTCTAAAGTTGCCATTCTTATTCTATGATGTTTTTGTTAAATTCGCTTTTGATAGAAGCTTTTTTGGTTATTATTTGGGGTTATTTGAACAGAGGTTCCTCATACCGGTCCCCCTATCCGCTCTTAATTGCCTAAAGGGTAATTGAGTGTGCAAAGATAATAAAACTCAAACATTAAGACAACGTTTTAGCTATTTTTTTGGTTTTTATGCGCCACAAGCATCTTTCGCACATCACTCAGGGCATGAAAAACGCCCCTTTATCAAACGAACGGAATCGGAAACCCCGGAGGATTCCCGATTCCTTATCCTTAACGGCATGAGCGTGAAATCTACATGCCGAACTCTTTCTTAATCTCCACAACTTTGTCGAGTTTCTCCCACGGGAAAAGCTCCACCGTACGGGTGAAAGATTCCCCGTTGGGGTTATAGAAAGTCTTCACCACGGTGCGGGGAGTGCGTCCCACGTGTCCGTAAGCCGCGGTCTCGCGATAAATCGGAGTGCGCAGATTGAAGCGTTTCTCAATCTCATAAGGTGTGAGTGGGAAGAGTTTCGCCACAGCCGCGGCGATCTCCACATCGCTCTTGTTGATTTTGCAAGTGCCGTGGGTATCAACGAAAATGCTCACGGGATCCTTCTTGCCGATGGCGTATGCCACTTGCACGAGCACCTCCCCGGCGACTCCGGCAGCCACAAGGTTCTTCGCGATATGACGTGCGGCGTAAGCGGCGCTGCGGTCTACTTTCGAGGGATCCTTGCCGGAGAACGCTCCGCCGCCATGGGCTCCGCGACCTCCGTATGTGTCTACGATAATCTTTCGTCCGGTCAGTCCGGTGTCGCCGTGAGGACCTCCGATCACAAACTTACCGGTGGGGTTCACGTGAAGGATTAGTTTGTCGTCGAAAAGATCCTGAATCTCCCTGGGGAAGAGGGCTTTCACTCGGGGGATAAGCACGTTAGCCACATCCTTGTGGATTTGCTCACACATCTCTCTTTCCGCCATGTCGGCAGCCTCCTTGGTGTCGGCGAGAGGAAGGATGAACTCATCGTGCTGCGTGGAAACCACGATGGTGTGGATTCTCACAGGCTTGTGGCGCTCGTCATACTCCACCGTCACCTGGCTCTTGGCATCTGGACGGAGATAGCTGCGCAGCACACCCTTGCGGTAATAAGTCATGAACTTACCCTCGCGGCGGATGGCGGCGAGTTCCTTCACCAAAGCGTGGGAAAGGTCAAGGGTCAAGGGTATATATGTCTTAGTCTCATCAGTGGCGTAGCCGAACATCATGCCCTGGTCGCCGGCACCCTGCTGCTCGGCGGTCTCGCGGTCCACACCCTGCTTAATGTCGGGGCTTTGTCCGTGCAACGCGCACATGATGCCAACAGCGTCACCGTCGAAACGGTACGCGCCGCGGGTGTAGCCTATCTCTTTAACTACGCGGCGGATGGTGTCTTGCACATCAATATTGGCAACGCTGCTCACCTCTCCGGCAAGCACCACCTGACCTGTGGTACACAGAGTCTCAACCGCGACATGGGCGTTGGCGTCTCTCGCAAGATATTCATCTAATATGGAATCGCTGATTTGATCGGCGACTTTGTCGGGGTGTCCCTCCGACACGGATTCTGATGTGAACAAATAATTCATTTTTACCTAACTTTTTTCAACAAAAAAGCGTTCAATAAAAAACGCTTAATAAAAAAACGCCATTTGAAAGAATGGTCGCTTTCAAATGCCGTCGCCGCAATCTCACGCATCCTTGAGCTTCACACTCTCGGACAGCGTATGTATGAACTACGCGATTTTAGCATTTTTTTTAGTGGTTGCAAGCAGCCAAATCTTTCCACTTCCGAGACTCCATCTATGGAGCCTTCGAAAAAGCGCTGCAAAATTAGCGATTTCACGCCACTTGCGACGCAGCTTCTATGTTAAATATACTTAACCAAATCAGTTAAACCACCTCGGCGTCCAAATCGGAGAGCATCTCCATCACCTCCGGATACTTTTCCTGGATGCGTTGCAGAAGCTCGTCGCGAGTCAAGCGGCGCGCCACCTGCTCCTCCACCGTCAACTCCGTGGTGAGTGTGATATTGTCGTTTTGCAGACGTTCGCGCAAGAAGTCAAGCACCAAGCCGATATTCGACTCAAACTCCTCCTGCTGCGCCTGATTATCCACCGCGACACGAAACATAAGGTTGGAAACATGCTTGGGCACTCCCCTCCTCATGCTGTTCACGAGGATTTTCTTGTCGGGGTGCGCGTCGGCAAACGCCTCCCACGCCGCCTCAAACTCCGACAATGTGAATTTGGCATTCCTCACGGACGAGGATGCCGCGGAGCCACTCTCCTCCCGTTTCTCATCCTCCTTAATGGCGGTTTTCAAACGCAACGACTTACGCTTATCCACCATCTGCGGAGCCTGCGTGGGAGCAATCGGAGCATGATGCACACCCCGGGAGCGCGCCGCGGCGCCATACGCCGGCATGCTGTCAGCAGTCACCATAGGCTCCGGCGACATATTAGCGGCAGGGACGGCCTGCTTCGGCGCGGCGGCTTGCGGATTAACCGCTTTCAACGGTGTCCCTCCGCCGTTACCTCCACCATTGCCTCCGCCATTGCCCGAACCCTGTGGGTCCATCAGCTGGCAAATACGGATCAACGCAAGTTCCACGTGCAGTTGTTTGTCGGTGGCGATGCGGAAATTAAGATCACAGTCAGAGAGTATCTTCAACGCCGCATAATACCACCGCGGAGTGAACAAGCGCGACTTCTCATAAAACATCGCCTCATCCTTCTTCGACACCTCCAGCAAAGGGAGCGTGGCTTCGGAATACGCCACCATCAGGTTTCGCAAATGCTGCGCCAGACCATTCACGAAATATTGGGAATCGAAGCCGCTGTTGTAAAGGGCTTTGTACTGCAATAACACCGAAGGCACGTTCGCCTCCTTGAATGCGTCGTCGAAACGGAAATATATATCCTGGTCAAGGACGTTGAGCGTAGAGACAGTGGCATCGTAAGTGACATTGGCGGAGGTGGCTGCCACCACTTGGTCGAAGATGGAGAGGGCGTCGCGCATACCGCCGTCAGCTTTCGAGGCGATCACCCTCAGTGCGTCGGAATCCGCTTCAATACCCTCACTCTTAGCCACGCGCGCCAACTGATCAACGATGTCGTTGATGGTGATGCGCTTGAAATCATATATCTGGCAACGGCTGAGGATGGTGGGAAGCACCTTATGCTTCTCCGTGGTGGCAAGGATAAAGATGGCATACGAGGGGGGTTCCTCCAGAGTCTTCAGGAAAGCGTTGAACGCCGCCGTGGAAAGCATGTGAACCTCATCGATGATGAAGACACGGTAGGTGCCCACCTGCGGAGGAATATTCACCTTTTCTATAAGCGTGCGCATCTGATCCACGCCGTTGTTCGACGCCGCGTCAAGCTCCTCAACATTAAACGAGTGGTCGCTTTGGATGTCGCGGCAGGACTCACACTCGCAACAAGGCTCGAAATCCGCCGTGCGGTTAGTGCAGTTGATCGCCTTGGCGAAGATACGCGCGCACGTGGTCTTTCCCACGCCGCGGGGCCCGCAAAAAAGATACGCCTGCGCCAACCGGTTGGTGCGGATGGCGTTCTTAAGTATTTGAGTCAAGGCTTGCTGCCCCACTACGCTGTCGAAGGTGGCGGGACGGTATTTACGCGCCGACACTTGATACTGATTATCCATGCTTTCGAAGTGATATATTCGCAAATTTAGTAATTTTTTTTCAATTCATAATAAAATTATTTCCAACGCAACATTTTAGTGCCGCAATCGTTATAGCCATGAGGTGGGTCTCTTCATATCATACACTTTATTCCCAACACCCGCCTCCGCAAAGAAAAGATGGCAAAAAGCAACGTTTACACACGCACCGGCGACAGCGGCACCACCTCCCTGGTGGGCGGCGAGAGGGTGAAAAAGACCTCCGTGCGTCTTGAAGCATACGGCACCATCGATGAGTTTTCATCGCTCCTGGGAGTGGTCCTATCATCCCCGGATTGTCCCGCCGAAGAAAAAGAGTTCCTAATCACAATACAAAACAAGCTGTTCAATGTGGGATGCTACCTCGCCACAGCATCCACAGAGGATAACCCCGCCACCCTCTTCGGGCTTAATGCCGACGACATAGCGAAGGTGGAGAGCCATATCGACGTTCTCGACGAAGCCACCCCCAAAATCCACGCGTTCGTACTCCCCGGAGGAAGCCAACTCTCGGCGCACGCCCACGTGGCGCGCACGGTATGCCGCCGCGCGGAGAGATGCATTCTCCGTCTCAGCGAAGAGGCTCCGGTGGACCACACCCTGCTCGAATACGTCAACCGACTGAGCGATTATCTCTTCGTTTTGGCGAGAAACCTGAACCACAGAGCTGGAATCAAAGAAATAACGTGGAATAAGGACGCGTAATCAACGGCGCATAATCAACGGCACATAATCAACGGCACATAATCAACTATGTGTCAACACGTTGCAAAGAATCAGAAAAAAGTTTGCATTTTATATCATTCTTATATATCTTTGCACCGCTTTTCCCACAATCAAAAAGGCTCGATTCAATAGCTAAACGCCACTAATTTCAGCCTTTCCAATGCGTGAAACGAAAAAGTTATAGGAATAAAAAAAGTAAAACCACTAAAACATATAACATTATGTATTGGACATTAGAATTAGCATCGAAATTGGAAGATGCGCCATGGCCTGCAACTAAAGAAGAGCTAATCGACTACGCCCAGCGCAGCGGCGCTCCCCTCGAAGTGATAGAGAACCTTCAAGAAATCGAAGACGAAGGCGAAACCTACGAATCCATCGAAGAAATCTGGCCCGATTATCCCTCCAAAGAGGACTTTTTTTTCAACGAGGAAGAGTATTGAACGAGAATATACTCGTAATTAACTAATAATCAATGGCTAGGCAAATAATTATTTGTTTGGCCATTGGTCTTTTATAGTCATATACACACCCCATGCCGTTGATTTTGGCAAACATGCCGAAAAATATTTCTCAACCGTCGCGGCGACCATCTGGTGCTCGGCGTGGAAGACAATGGCACCATTGTCGGCGTCAACCCCGACTCAGTCCAGAAGCAGCTTGACACCCTAGCCAAAGACCTGAACAACGATCAGCTCTTTATGCCAACAACTTATGTTAGTTTTGAGCACCTTGTTATTGATGGCAAGCACGTGATTTACGGCTATATTCCTGAAAGTCATGAGGCACATAGCTACAAGGGACGGTACTACGACCGCAATCAAGATGGCGAT
>CAYQMV010000045.1:14396-16414 GCA_964418705.1 uncultured Sangeribacter sp. | reverse complement strand
GTGGGATTAATGGAGACTTTCAAATAGGCAGTCTCGCCAAGTGTGTTTGTAGGGGTCGTTTGAACAGGCTCCTCACTCGAACACGCAAACATCATCAAACTTAATGATGCTACGGAAGTAAGTTTAAGAATCTTTCTCATACTACAAAAAGTGTTTAAATAATAAATGTAATGATAGAGTAACAATCCTACCTATAGGATATTAGACTATTATTATATCCTTAACTCGTTGCAAAGTTACGCCAAGATTTTCGGCGAAAAAGGAGAAAATATCCAATTATCTTTATTTTTTGTCCTTTGAGGATATTTTTTTACTCTTTAGGGCAAACACCCCAAAAAGCATAAGACAATGATTAAAAAAGCGCATGAAAAAAGGGTCGAATCGTCGCGATTCGACCCCTCTTAGAAAGAAAGTTGTTTGATCTACACTATTTTGAACTATTATTATTGCATGTCCACGACATTCAATGTCGCTTATTTGACCACGATTTTCTTGGTGTAGACACCATTGTCGGAAGTGATGCGGAGGATATAAGCGCCGGGGGTCACACCGTCGATGTTGACGGTTGTGAAACCGCTGCAATTCTCCACATTGACCACTTGCGCGCCACCCATATTGAACAGAGCCACATCGTAGCCCTCCATCTCAGTGGCGATGTTGATCACCTCATGCGCCGGCACGGGATAAACGCGCAAGCCCTCGATAGTGGTGACCTCAACGCCTGTGGTGGCATCGGTGGATACGGGGATTCTCACATATTGGTTTCTACCCTTGCTCGAAGCATGGGCGATGATATCGAATGTGCGTTTCTCCTCCAAGGGGACATTCACCACGCCGTTCTCACCAAGAGTGGCGTACTCATCGTCACATTCAATGTCGTAAACCACGGTAGCGGCTTCGGGATCGAAGTCGAACATCGGCACAAGGCTGAATGTGGCAGTCTCCCCTTTGACACCCGAAAGCGACACGGCGTCGCGGTCCTCAACAGGGCGTTCGGAGCCGATATTATCCACGCAGATATATGAAGGAGTGGTCAATCCATAAGAGTTGGACTTGGTGCCATCTACAGTGAAGATGAGTTTTGTGACCTTACCGAGAGAGGAGAGGTCAACCCATTCCCAAGTGTTGAGGGCATAGCGGTCGGCGGCGTTCTCGGCGCGGTAGTCGGCGAGATAGACATCCAAAGCAGTGGAGGTCTTGTCAGCCTTTTCGCCGGTGATAGTCACCTTGTAGTAGTCACCCTTAGCGAAACCGCCGGGGACGTCGCTCATGCCGTCGCCGTTGATTACAGCGTCGTAAGTCCAAGCGTTGTTGGTGAGCCAGAGTCCCGGCACCGTCTGTCCACCGGGAGCGTTGGAGAGTGTCACCGCGGTGTCGCCATACCATGAAGAGATATAGCCCACACCGAAGGTGTCGGAACCCTGGGCGCCACCACCGGCGGCGGAGTTGTACTGATCATTATAGTAGCTCTCAAACTTCGAGGATTTAGAGCTTGAGTAACCAAACAAGCCCCACGACGAATATTGAGCGTAATAATAATTAGCAAACTCAAACGAGCCGGAGAAGAATGAGCTTCCGCCATCCTCCTCACCCATCCAATGTGAATCGGGGGCGAGACCGAGGTCTTCGAAGGTGGCGATATGCTGCGTTCCGGTCACAACGAGGTCGGCGGCATCGGAGCCTGAATTGCCCCACGCGTCAACCACTGAGAGACGCACTTTTGTGGAGTGCGCGAAAGAAGTGTCGAGTGTCAAAGCATTGCCGAGAGTCTCGCCGGCGGCATTGCTCCATGTGATTGTGTAGTCGCCCACACCGCCGGAAATATATCCGATGATACGTGTGGCGGTGCCCTCAAGCACGCCTATTGGCATATCAGTGATACCAACGACCAAGTCAAGGGGTTTGCCGCTGAAGTCGTCGATCCAAGCGTCGCCATCGGTGGAGAGACCCAACGATGTGAGAGCCCCCATATCGCGGAGGTTGACGTAACGCCATTCCCCGGCGGGGAGTGTCTTGGT
>CAYQMV010000045.1:0-14296 GCA_964418705.1 uncultured Sangeribacter sp. | reverse complement strand
TGAACTCCTCGGAAGCGTAAACCTCAGAGACCTCACCGGAATAGGAGGTGAGCAGAACGTATGCTTTATAAGCGGTGTTCGCTTTCAAGCCGGAGATATCCACGGAAACGGGAGACAAAGACCCGGTGGAGATGATATCCTCCACCTCGGCGAAGTCATCCACCCCGGGGGCAGCCTCGGAAGCGGCGCACACTTTATATTGAGCCACGGCGGGGAGGAGTGTCCCTATGGTGAGTTTCGCGGTGCTGAACGCCACCTCATCCACTTTAGGATAACCCTCCATCATGGTGGGCACGCCGGAGATGTCTTGATATTCATAGGCACCGATTGTGGGGATTTCAGTGCGAATGCGTCCCAATATGTCGGTGGTGACGTAATCTACAGGTTTGCCGGCAACCATGTTTCCGGCATTCTTAAGTTCATGATCATCTTCGGAAACGAATTGGGGCTTCTCGGAGATGCCGCCGGTCTCGTTGACAGCGGTCTCAAAAGCGGCGAAGTCGCAATCAGCCTCAACGTAGCCGTAGTAATCACCCGCGAAAGAGCCGGCATTGTTGGCGAACACCGAAGTTTCGGTCAGATACTCCGCTTTCTTCACATAGACGGCGTAGCCGGTTTCGCTGCAAAGGATATTGTTCAAGGCTTTGCAGCCATCGAAGGAATCATTGATAAACAGAGGTGCGGAAACGGAAGAGGCAGAGCCTTTGATAACAATGGTATTGTTGACAATATCCATTGTCTGGCGACCCTTTCTGTTTTGCCATACCTTGATACCGGAGGTCTCTTTGCTGTCGGAAACACCGGTGATCTGAATATCATTGTTGTAGATGCGCTTATACGACTCACCGGCGTTATCGTTGGTGAAATCTCTAAGATAGATACCATACATGGAAGTGGATGAACCGCTTGTCAGACGCATCTTATTGTTGGAAATCACGGGATTACCCTCGCAACGGTAAGCGTCGACCACATACACAGATGAACCGAGGCTCTTACCATCGTTCTCAATGACGTTGGAGTCGACAAGCACATCAACGCAGGAGTTCAGAAACATTGCCTTGCTTCCTTGGTTGACAAGTGTGTTGCCTACAATTTTGGTACCTGTCTCGCCTTTAAGTCTTACGGGAGAGACGGCACTTGCGCCATTGATGGACACGCCGATGTAGCCACCCTCGAGGTAGCAGTTCCGCACAGTGAAGTAATCATTGTTGGAATCGGCGGCGGTGTTGTAAGTCTTCACGAGGTTCACATCCTCGGAATAGCTGGTTGTGGTGGGCGCTGTCACGCGGCAACCGGAGAGGGTGTTGTGGCGTGATTTATTGAGAGAGAGCACCACAGCCTCGAAGCTTGTGTTGGAGGTGGTGAATGAGATATTCTCCACAGTGGCGTAGTTCACGCCTCTGAACTTCAACACGCCATCCATCTCAGCTCCGTAAGAGGTGTCGCAATTCTCATTGGAGACTTTCACATCCTCGGCGTTGCCGGATTTGGAACGGATGATGATTCTGTTGCTATCGCTGGAGCCGGGAATCTCGGGGAGGAGGATTTTCTCCACATATTCGCCGGACTCGACCTCGAATACAACTTCACCGTCGATACCTGACTTCATCGCCTCAACAGCGGCGACGAAAGTGTGGTAGTTGGCGGCGTCGGAAGCGCCGATGGTGTATGTGCCGTGCATACCGGAGCCGATAGTGGCTGAAGCCTGAGCGTCAGCGGCGGCGTTGTGGCACTCCCCGGAGATTGTCACGGAGTTAAGTTTCGCGCTCAATACCGACGACATGGGTGCATCCTCGGCGATATCGTAAGTGAGCCAGAAGTAGTAAGTGCCACCCTGACGCACAGTCAACTCATCGCTGAACGAGATGAAGTCATCGCCGGAGAGGTCGGTGACGGTCTCGCCATATTGATTTACATCGGAGAAAGCGTCGGTGGTGGTGTACCATAGTTTGGCGTTCTTCACCGCCGCGGTCTCAGTGGTGAGTTTGTCGAAGTTGAGATTGCTGATATTGAGGTTTCCACGTTCACCGGAGAACTCCACAGCAGTCTTCAACACATTATTATTGATGGAGCCGCGCAACATGGTGGCGGGGCATACATCGGCGGAAGAGGTGACGGAAGCCACAGCGAGGGGTTCCGGCACGAAAGCCACCACTTCAATCTCCCAACCATCGTTGGTGCCACTTTTTGTAGGGTTGAACGCCACAGTGAGGGCACCGTTGTCGGCGGTGGAGATAATGGGATCCACGTCTGTCTTGGAGCTATAGAGCTTCGCCAATTGATCGGCGGAAGCGGTGGAAGCGCCGTTGTAGACATAGAAATCATCATTCACATTCGTGTAGAAGCTACGGAAGTTGAATTTGATGATTTTACCCTCGGTGGGCATAAAAGTGACGGTACCCTTGGCGTCGGTGGTATATTTGGCGTCGGGTCCGGCATTGTCGTAGAAGATGAGACTGTCGTCGACGGTGACAACATTGTCGCCGTTTTGGAAGTAGTAGAGGTTCTTGGTCAGACGTGAACCTTCGGGATCGGCATTGGTAAGCGTTGTTGCCGCACCGTTGACAGTGGCGGAGAGGATGGACGCGTCGATAGCCACATCGCTCGTCAAAGTGTCAGCCATGTCGTAGGCGATCCAGAAGTAGTTGTCACCCTCGGAGAGAAGGATCTCATTCTCCTCGGAGAAAGTGAAAGTCACGGACTCCTGCGAGGCGTTCTCAACAGCCGCGGTGGCGATGATGGAATCATCGGCGGCGGCGAATGTGGAAGACGCACCGGTGGAGATGAGTTTCACGTTCTTCACGTAAGGTGCGGAGCCTTTGAGGTTCACTGAAAGTGCGTTGAGCTTGCAAGGATCGGTGTCGCCGTCGGTGGTCACCTTCACGGAGAGAATCTCGTTGTTGAAGGATGCCGGAGTGATGTTGGCGGTTGATGCCTGCACGGCTTCGACGCTCTTCACCTCCATGGGGTGTGATTTATAAAGGCTCACCGCGGCGGCGAAGCCGTTGGATGTGTATGAACCTTTGGTGCCGTTGGCGTTGAATACAATGCTGAGGGCTCCGGAAGCCGCTTTGGAACGGAACATGGTGGTGGGCACCACATCCTTGGTATCCTTAGTGACTGAATAGAGCAACTCACCATCGGCGGGAGTGCCGCTATAGATCTTCAACGAGGGATCGGTGCCGTAGTAGGGCCATGCGATGCTGAGTTTGGAGAACTGCATCTGCACCACCTCACCCTCGACTCCGGGGAGGAAGGTCACGATCTGGTCGCCGGAAAGCGCGTCGTAACCATAGTATGAGTATTCCGAAGGTTTGTTGGCAAAAGTCCAATCACCGTAGATGGTGACGCTTTGCGTGCCCTCGGCGTAGCAAATGTTCTGTACAGTGCGTGAGACGGAGGCTTGAGAGACAGTCTCACGGGTAGAGCCGTTGACATCCACGGAAGCGAATGTCATAGCCACGGTCTGCGAGGACTGTGCCATGCCATCCATATCCACGGCGAGACGGAAATAGTTGTCGCCCTGAGCGAGAGCCACACCCTCGGCGGCGGTGATGGTGACAACACCATTCTCAATGGTGCCCTCCCCTACTTTTGTGCCGATGGCGGTGGTTTGGGTAGTACCTATATAATATAAGGTGGCTTTCGAAAGGATCCCCTCGGTGCCGCTGTAGTTGAACTTGAAGTTGTTGACGGTGGCTGCGGGCTCTGTGTTGACAGTTTTGAGGTCAATGAGCATCAAAGCCTCGTTGGATGCGCCCGCGGAAATAGTGGCGGTGGATGCCGCCTCGGAAGTTATTTCGCTCACCTCCATAGCCTCGGGAGTGAAGAGCGACACCTCCGCCTCGAAGCCACCTTTGGGATAGCCGGTGGAGGAAGTGAAGGAAACGGTCAACGCGCCATCCTCGCTCACGGAATAGTAAGTCGCGGGGGTGTTGGTGCTGATGGACGCCAAGAGGTTGGCATCGTCGGTTCCGTTGCCGGAGTAGACTTTAATCACGTCGTTGTAGCCGACGGAGGAGGTGGTGAAGAGGTCGAACTTGGTGAAGTCGATTTTCACTTTCTTACCCTCCACGGTGGGGAGGAACGTGGCAGTGCCGGAGAAGTTGGCGCTATAAGCGGCTTCCGGACCACCGTCGTCGTAGAAGTTGATGGTTTTCTCACCAACGTTGTATGAAGCAGTGCCGCTCTGCATGAAGAGCATATTGGCGACAGTGCGGCTCCCCTCGGGTGAGATGGCTGCATCCACCCTCTCTATGCCGCTTACCACGGCGGAGGTCAACGATGCGTCGATCACATCGCCGGGAGTGGCGTCGCCATCCACGTCAGCCACAAGCCAGAAGTAGTTGTGTCCCGACTTGAGGGCTTTATCCTCGCTAAATTCAAGGGTATTGACCGCGGAATCGTAAACAGCGCCATATTGCACGGCGTTGCTGATGGATTCCGAAGCCCCTGAATAAAGGCAACGGAGATTCTTTATGTCGGATAATGATGTTGTGCCGTCGAGATTGAAAGAGATTTTAGACACGGGAAATGGCTCCAAGCCACCCTCAGTCTGCAAATCGGCACGGATGATAGTGACATCCTTGAGCGAGGGATAGCAATATCCACTCAAATCCTGAGTGGCGTTCAAAGCCTTCCACGCCATCGGGGTGGAGGGAGCGGCGGTGATACGCGCCTCCCATCCGGCTCCGGACTCCGATTTTGAGCTGTAAAGCACGGAGAGTGTTCCGGTGGTGGAGGTGTAGGTGGGTAATGTGTCACCATTCTTCAGATCATAGACCCAACCGGCAGGAATTTCGGAAGACCAACCTGCGAGACCGCAATCCCCCTCATAGATGTAGAGGTGGGTGTCGGTGCCGTTGAATACAATTGGGGATGTGATTTCAATGGACAGGTCATCTCCCTCATTAGACGGTTTGAAGATGGTATAGCCTTTTTCATAACCCTTGGCGTTCCCGTCGGGTCCGCCATAGTCATAGAAAAGCAGTTCGCCATCAACCACTTTTGTACCCTGCAAACCATCCTTATAAGGACAGTTGTAGGTATCGGTTGCAAACACTGATGATATGGACATCAACAGCGTCATCGCCGAAAGTAGTAAGCGTTTTCTCATATTAAAATTATTACAATTAGTGTGTTTTTGTTATCAATCAAACTAATTGCATCCGCCAACTACCGAGCGACATACACACTCCCGGAGCCACACAGGTGGTACCGCAATGTAAAAGTCTCAGGGGTAAATGAACAATCCCATCCCTAACTCCCGAAGGCGGATACAATATTGCATCGTGGTAGGTCTTCTGGCTCATCCCACATCCACCTGCCTTCCCAAAACGCGTAGATACGTCTCAGTGGCTTACTTAGGCGATGTTTTGACAGGATTTACAGCAGCGGGTACTGCAGCCGGTTCTCACGGCTTTCCCTTTTATTCGATATTCATCGAACCATTCAGCGCTGCAAAGGTATAAATTTTTTCCCATATATCAAATTATTTTATTCTAATCCACATCTCTTATTCAAAACACTAAAAGCTAATCTTTCTAAGGAGTCTTCATAAGAGCCTCCACCTCACACTTAAGCAAAGGTATGTGATTTATCACGATCCCCCAAAGGATATCAGGCTTTAATGAATCGTATGCGTGAATGATAAAATTACGTGTGTCAACTATTTTTCGTGCGGATGTAATTGAAATAGAGGGGTCTATCTTAAGAACTTGATTCATAGCCTCGCCCATTATCTCCATATTTCTTTCCACTCCGCGTCTAAAGAGTGTGTCATTGCAAAACGTGGCATACTCTTTAGGTCTTGTCTCCATAAATGATTCTATCTCTAAGATTGAAGATAGAATATCTGATAAATATTTACGTAATTTTCTATCCATAAATTAGATGTTTTGTTTCATCAAGCTCCGCCTTGAAATAAGGATTTCGCACCGCGGTTTCATCCACCAAATCAACATCTCTGCCAAACAATGATTTTAAAGCATGATGAAAATCAAAATAATTGTCGGCATAGTTATTGTGATCTATCTCAGAATTAAAGTTCACGAGTATATCCACATCGCTATTATCATTAAACCGCGGAGTGAGAATGGAACCGAAGGCATACAACTTGCTCACCTTATACTTCCGGCATAAGGCAAACAGCTTCTGTATGTTATCATTTATCAGGTGCATAGCTTTTGTCGTTTATCACAATGCAAAGATAACGCTTTCTCTTGATTAACATCATTACCAATCAAATATTTTTCACCATTAATCCCCCTATACATCCAATCCATCAATCCTTTACATCCTTCAAATCCTCTTCCTAAACTGAATTAGGGGGGATAATCTTTCGATTATCCCCCCTAATCTTATAATTGGGAAATTTATTTTATCCTACAAGTGCGAAGATGTCGGCATTGGCTTCGCTCAGGCAACTCAAAGTGGTGTAGAACCAGCTTACGATACCTAAAACGAGGATGCCGGCAAGGCACAACCACATCCCCACTCTCTCCGAGCAAGCGCTGCGGAATGTGGGAACCACCGGCTCATCAGGACTGATCCACATCGCTTTCACTACCAACAGATAGTAGTAGAGAGAGATGATGGTGTTGATCAACGCGATAAGCACGAGGATATACAAAGCGTAGCTGCCGGACTGAGTGGCGGCGGTGAATATCATGAACTTGCTGAAGAAGCCCGCGAAGGGAGGAATACCGGCCAACGAGAACATCGCCAGTGTCATGGTAAACGAAAGCCACGGGTTAGTCTTGTGAAGACCATTGTAGTCGTCCATACCGACCTTGCCGGTCTTATTCTCAATAGCGGAAATCACGGCGAAAGCGCCGAGGTTGCTGAAGATATAGACAAGGATATAGAACAACATAGAGGTCATTCCGAGAGCGGACGCGGCAATAACGCCGAGCATGATATATCCCGCCTGCGACACAGAGGAGAACGCCATGAAGCGTTTCATATTGCGCTGACGGATGGCGAAGAGGTTACCCACAGTGATTGTGAGGATAATCAACGCATACATCATCCATTCCCAAACGTTGGAGTAGATTTGACCAAACACCTGAGCCAACACAATGAGGAAGGCGAATGCGGCGGCACCTTTGGAGATAACCGACAGATAAGCGGTCACCGCCGTGGGGGCTCCTTGGTAAGTGTCGGCAGTCCACAAGTGGAAGGGCACCAACGAGAGTTTGAAACCGAAGCCGGCGATCACGAACGCGAGGGCAGCCACGAGAAGCGCGCTTGCCTCGCCACCCCTCAACGCCTCGGCGATGTCGGAGAAGTAAAGGCTACCGCCCGACGCACCGTAAGTGAGGGAGAGACCCATCAGCAACACCGCGGAGGAGAACACCGCCGTCATGATATACTTGATGGCAGCCTCATGGCTCTCATATTTATTCTTATTGAACGCCACCATGGCGGCAAGGGGAAGCGACGCGGATTCGAGTCCGATGATGAACACCAAGAAATGGCGCGCTGAAATCATCAAGTACATTCCGAAGAGAGTGACGAACAAAAGCTCGAAGAACTCACCGCGGCGTACGGAACCCTCTTCACTGTCGATCCATTTCACAGCCTGAAGCAATACCAAGAAGACACCTAAGTTGAGAATACATTTGATGGCGGTGCAGATGGAAGTGTTCTCATACATGCCACCAAACGCGGATGTGGTCTCCACGGGGATGAACCACATTGCCACCGTCATCAAACCGAAAAGAGTGAGCGACAGTGGAGTCACCGCTTTCTTCATGCCCTCACCGCAGAAGGTGTCGAACAAGAAGACTAAAATAAACACCGCAAGCAACAGAAGCTCGGGGTACATTGTTAGAAATTGCGAATAATCCATTTTTCTATTTCCTAAATTCGGTTATGATTAAATGGCGGCATTTTTGATAGCTTCGATGATAGGATTAAAGCTGAAGTTGATAGCATGGCTAATCCAATTAGGGAAGCAACCGATACCGGCGATACAAACAATCAAAGTCACAGTGGAGAGACGCTCAAACCAAGTGGCGTCGGTGAGCTGCAAATGATGCTCATCCTGGACGGGACCAAGCAAGAGCTTGCCGACCACGCGGAGGATATAGACCGCGGTGATGACGATGGAGCAAGTGGCGGCGATCACGAAGAATCTGTGGAAGAAGTCAGCCTCCTGGAATGAACCGAAGAAGATTGTCATCTCAGCCACGAAACCGCTCAATCCCGGCAAACCTAAGGAGGCGAAACCGGCGATCATATAGCAAACACCGAGGTAAGGCATTATCTTCATCAAGCCACCCATCTGGCGTATGTCGCGGGTGTGGGTTCTGCCGTAAATCATACCGATAAGTGCGAAGAAGAGGGCAGTCATCAAACCGTGGGAGAGCATCTGGAGGATGGCACCTGTCATCGCTGTCTGATTAAGCATCAGGATTGCGAAAAGCACCATACCGCAGTGCGACACTGAAGAGTAGGCGTTGATGTATTTGAGGTCTGTCTGCACGCATGCGGAGAATGCTCCGTAGACGATGCTGATACCTGTGAGTACGATGAAGATCCACGCAAGCTCATTGGCGGCTTGGGGAAGAAGATAGATGGCGATGCGGAAGCAACCGTAGCCACCAAGCTTCATAAGCACACCGGCGTGGAGCATGGACACGGCGGTAGGCGCGGAAGCGTGACCATCGGGGCTCCATGTGTGGAAAGGGAACATCGCGCCAAGCACTCCGAAGCCCACGAAAGTGAGTGGGAAGAGGAATGTCTGCCATGAATGAGGTATGGCGTTGTTGTGCGCGATCTCAAGGATATTCCAAGTCAATTGTGTCGGGTCGGCGGAGGAGTGCCAGTAGATGCCGAAGAGGCCCATCATCAAGAATGCGGAACCACCCATAAGCATCAGGGTAAGTTTCATCGCCGAATACTCTTTGCGTCCCGTGCCCCAGACTCCGATAAGGAGGTACATAGGGATAAGGGCGATCTCATAGAACATGAACATGGTGAACATGTCGATGGATATGAAGAATCCGAACACACCCATGGAGAGGAGAGAGAACCATAGGAAGAAGTTCTTCGGAAGGGGGTTGATTTTCCAAGAGGCGAAGACTCCGGCGAAAACGATCACCGCTGAAAGCATGATCATAAGCACGGAGATGCCATCCACACCAATAGCTAAATGTATGTTGAGGGGTTCATACCACATCCATGAACCTTGGAAAAGCATCTCTTCAGTATTGCCGGCAGCGCGAAGACCGAGGAAATCGATGCAAAGCCAGATAGCCAATGCCAAAAGCACTGTCGAGCACACTGTCATGACCGCACGGATAGCGTTCATCCCTTTGGGCGTGTTGGAACACAAGCCCAAACCGGCGAGCATTATCAGCGGTATAATTACAAACCAGATTAATATATTTTCAAGTATCATAATTGTATCTTATTCAAGTGTGACGTTAGAGAAGTGCAATACATGTGATCACTGCCAAAGCTAAAGCGCCGGCGAGATACCAAACCACATAGGCTTGGATGCTGCCGCTCTGCATGCCGCGTATGGCATACGAAGTTTTCTGCGACACTTTCGCGAAGGCATCCATAGTTGCATCGATGACATGACGGTCGAACCATGCAATGCTCTTACAGATGATATTGAAGATGATTTTGTGAGTCACAAACATGTAAATCTCATCCCAATAGAAACGGCGGTTGGCAGCCTTCCAGAGTCCGGGCATCGCGGCTTTCATGCGCGCCGGTTTCTCGTTGGGCTTCATATACAACCACGCCGCGAGCGCGATAGCCACCACCGCGCAAGTGATGCTTGTGGCTGCCACAGTCGGGTCGATGTGGATGTGGTACGGCTCTCCGTTCCATGTCACCAACTCTCCGAAGGGGATGAATCCCGCAACGCAGCTCACCGCCGCCAAAAGAATCAACGGCAACGACATCTGCCATCCGGAATCGTGGGGACGGTGCTCCTTATAGTGAGGATTCTCTTTGCCCCAGAACACGAGGAAGTACATACGGAACATATAGAACGCTGTCAAACCGGCCACCATCGTCATCCAATAACCGAGGAATGTGCTGCGTTCAAGCATAGCGGAGAGCATCTCGTCCTTGGAGAAGAATCCGGAGAACGGGGGGATACCGGCGATAGCCAAACATCCGATAAGGAATGTCCAGTGGGTGATTGGCATATATTTGCGCATGCCACCCATCTCTGTGTAGTTGTTGGAGTGTACGGCATGGATCAAAGCACCGGCACCCAAGAAGAGGAGGGCTTTGAACATGGCGTGAGTGAAGAGGTGGAACATTCCAGCCATATATCCGAGTGCGCTATAGTGCGACCCGTTGTCGATGGCGGAAGCGGCACCTAAAGAGACCATCATAAACGCGATCTGCGAGATGGTGGAGAATGCCAAGATACGTTTGATATCGATCTGCGCGCAAGCGACCACCGCAGCGTAGAACGCCGTGATAGCGCCGATCACCACGATGAAAGTCATCGCATCGGGGACAACGCTGTAGACGGGGAACATACGTGCCACGAGGTACACACCGGCAACGACCATCGTCGCGGCATGGATAAGCGCAGACACCGGAGTGGGACCCTCCATAGCGTCGGGAAGCCATATATGCAACGGCATCATCGCCGATTTACCCATACCTCCGGTGAAGATGAGAATCATCGCCGTGGTAAGGATGGAGCTACCCATGAACGAACCGCCTCCGGCAGTGATGAACTGCGACGGATCCGCGGTGAGCAAATCGAAATCGAAAGTGTCGGTGTAGAAAGAAAGGAGCAGGATACCGATTAAAAAGCCGAGGTCGGCGAAACGGGTAACGATGAACGCTTTCTTAGACGCGGACACTGCCGAGGGGAGTTTGTAATAAAAACCTATGAGCAGATAAGAGCTGACACCCACAAGCTCCCAGAAGATATACATTTGGAAGATGTTGGTGGCCACCACAAGACCCAACATGGAGAAGGAGAAGAGGGAGAGGAACGCGTAATAGCGTTGGAAGCCCTTTTCACCGGCCATGTAACCCCAGCTGTAGAGGTGAACCAGGAACGACACTGTGGTGATCACCACGAGCATCATCGCCGAGATGGGGTCGAGCAGGAATCCGAGTCTTACTACCAAGGTATCGGTGAAGTTCAACCAATCAACGTTGAAGACGGTGCATATCTGACGCACGCCGTCGACGATGAAAGAGGCATCACCGCTGAAGAAATAGTTAAAAGCCACAGTGTATGCGAGCACCATGGTGGTGCCCATGCCGAGGATACCGAGTACGCCGGCTGCCTTATGGCTCATCTTCACCCCCACGATTCCCAAAAGAAGGAACATAAACAAGGGGATAACCAAGATTAAAAGAGGTAAGGTAATACTATCCATGACTTTTAGAATCTCATTTTATTAATTTCACGAACATTGGTGTTGCCCACCGCTCTATAAATGTTCACTATGATAGCGATAGCGATGGCGGTCTCCGCGGCGGCGATGGCGATGGAGAAGAGAGTGAACATCATGCCCTCCATGCTGCCGGGGAAAAGGAAACGGTTGAACACCACAAAATTCAAATCCGCCGAGTTGAGCATCAACTCAAGCGAAATGAGCATAGCAATTAAGTTTTTGCGTGTGACAAAGCCATAGACTCCGCACGCAAACATTATGATGCTCGGTACTAAATACCATAACATTGTGATTTCCATATCTTCTGATTATCTTTTGCGGGCTACGGTCACGCCACCAATTATACAAGCGAGAAGCAATACACTCACAGCCTCGAAAGGAAGGAGATATTGGAATTTATCAGTGCCCAACATGGCAGTACCGATCTGCTGCATATCAGGCATGGGCACATCGCCACACAAGAGGTCGCGGACGGTGGCGTCGGCACATACGGGCATGTTGAACACCGCCCAGAGCAACACCGCCGCTCCGACCACACTCGCCACGATACCCGCCATGCGTTTGTGGCTGTCGAGATTCGCCGATTTGTCGGCTGGCTTGGTGGTGAGCAGGATCGCAAAGACGAACAACACCATGATACCACCCGCATAGACGGCGATCTGAACCGCACCTAAGAACTCATATCCCAATTGGAAATAGAATATGGCGGTGCTGATCAACACAAACAACAGATATGTAGCTCCTCTAAGGATGCGGCGTGTGGTCACAGCCAAGTACGAAAACACGACTATGGCTATAGCCACCACGAAATACAAAATTATTTGTCCTAAGGAATCCATTATGATTATATGTTTCTATTTATCGATTCTGAGCTGCACAACATCAATTCTCTTTTGGAGCGTCGGCCTGCGCCTCCTTGGCGGCGGCTTCGGCGGCACGTTTCTCAGCGAGAATCTTGGCGGCTTTGGCCTTGGCGGCGGCGATCACCGCGGGATCCACCGCAGGAGCGGCGGGCTTGGCTGTCGGCTCATCCTCCTTCTCCGGAAGATAATTGAGATGCTTCACTAATTTATCACGCTCGAAAACCGCCTGCTCGAAATCATTGGAGAACTCGAGTGCGTTTTGAGGACAAGTGGTGACACACAGCATACAGAACGTGCAGCTGCCAAGGTCGTACATATACTTATCCAACTTGCGTTTCTTCTTGCCATCGGGCAGCTCGACCATCTTGGTCGTCAGCGTGATGGTGCCATTAGGGCAGTTCATCTGGCATATGCCACACCCAATGCACTTGTGGCGTCCTTCGGCGTCATACTTGAGAGTCAAGACCGCACGGAAGCGCTCGGGAATCGCAAGGGTGGCGCGGTTCTCAGGATAACATTCGGTAATCTTCGGAATCACAAGCTCCTTGCCCGTGACCTCCATTCCATTAACGAGGCTCTTGATACCTTTGCCTACACCTTTGAAATATTCTTTAATACTACTCATAATCAATCTTTAGAATTACTTACCAACCTGACCGCCGAGAATATCGAGAAGTTCCGTGGTAATACCTTGTTGACGAAGCTTATTATATTCGAGCTGTAAGCTCTCCAATAGTTTCTTAGCATTATCGTTGGCGGCTTGCATCGCCATGATACGTGCCGCTTGTTCAGACGCGCGGTTCTCTATCGTCACCTCCTGCATCGTGGAAAGAACAAACATCGGCAACACCTCATTGAAGATGCTGTTGGGGTCCGGCTCAAAGATATAGAGTGTGTCGGCATCCGCCGCTCCCTGAGCCTCGCGGGCTATCGCCTCCTTGTCTACGGGAAACAATTGCTCCACCATGGCCACCTGTTTTCCTATGCTTTTGAATTGCATATAAGCCACCTTCACCAAATCTAATTCCCCGGCGATGAACTGTGATTGAAGTTGAAGGGTGAAATCGTTGACGACCGAACCCTCCATCTTGGAATCCACACCCTCCACACGGCGTGAACTCGTGGCGGGAGTCATCTCCACATATTTCGCCATTGCCTTAGCCATCTTCTTGCCGATGGGATAAAGCACAATCTCAACCTCGTCGCCGTATTTGGCGCGGAGGGCCTTGATTTCCGTTACGAGAAATTTGAATATATTGACATTGTATGCTCCGCATAATCCATCGTCGCTACCGAAAACCACCAAGCCCACACGGCGCACCTCCTTAATCTCAGTCAAGGGAGAAGAATAATTCTCCCCTGCGCTGAGTAAGTGCGACATGATAGTCTTTATTTGGGTCTTGAACGGCAACAACCTCTTCAGCTCGTATTCGCTCTTGCGGACCTTCGCCGAAGAAATCATCTTCATCGCACCGGTGATCTTCTCACTCGATGAAACGGAGCCGATTCTATTTTTCAGTTCTCTTAGAGTGGCCATTGTCTTTTTATTTAGTTATAGCCCTTTAAGCTTTATATTTGCTTGCAATCTCTTTGGCTACCTGAGTCAATTTCTCAGTCACATCGTCGGTGAGTTGTCCGGCTTTGATCTTATCAAGCACCTCGGCTTGATATTTAGCCTTGAGCAATTGGATGAACAATTCCTCAAACTCGGCGACTTTGTCCAAAGGCACATTCTCCAACAAACCATTGACACCGCAATAAATCACGGCGACTTCATTCTCGACAGCCCACGGAGTGTACTGCGCCTGAATGAGGAGTTGCTGGTTTTTGCGTCCGCGGTCGATCACGCGCGCGGTCACAGGGTCGATATCACCACCGAACTTGGTGAATGATTCAAGCTCACGGAACTGAGCTTGTGCGATTTTCAACGTACCAGCCACCTTCTTCATCGGTTTGATCTGGGCGTTACCACCCACACGGCTCACTGAGATACCCACGTTGATAGCGGGGCGGATACCTTGGTTGAAGAGCGCGGTCTCAAGG
>CAYQMV010000044.1:0-17096 GCA_964418705.1 uncultured Sangeribacter sp. | reverse complement strand
CGTACTCTTCCTAATATCAGTTATTTTACAATGAACTCTACTGAGGTTTCTGAACCGGTATTGTCAATTATGGTGAGGCGATGAAAACCTTCAGATGGAGCGATTTGAACTTGATGGAGGTCGGAGGTTAATTCAATGAAATTGTTGTCAATATGCCAAAAGAGAGTTGCTGACGGGTTGGTATGCGTGGCTTTGCAAACTATAATATGATCATCATCTTTTGGCATTGATACCACTGCTCCCTCAGAGGGATAGATAAACTTCATATTATTGGTTGCATCGGTGCTAACCGGAGGCTCTATGTAGTCGGTATGTTGCAGTTTGAAGTAATGCTTTTGTAGCGGAGAAAGAATGAAATAAGATTTCATTTCCATATGCTCGGAGCAGTCCGAGACACGCCGTTGTCCGTCAAGCGACACCGGTATTTCCTGACAATAAGGGCATCGCTCAGATTTTCCGGCGTTTTCCGAGCATAATCTCATTGTGGTTTCTTTGCAATACTTACCTGCAAGATGCCCAGATTTCAGGCAGACTTTTTGCTTCTTGCCTTTAGGAGTTGGGAACCATCCCGACTGTGGAAGAAGATTGAATATGTCAAACATTACCGGACCGGCAGTTCTTGCTCCGGTCAAGTCGGCAACCCCACTGCCATCGGCATTTCCAATCCATACGCCCACCACATATCCGGGTGTGATGCCAATAGCCCAACCGTCGCGGGCACCATAGCTTGTTCCGGTTTTCCACGCGATGTTCTGGATGTCGCTGACTCGGCTGTAATCCAACTGGTCGGGACGGTTTACTTCTCTCATGGCATTCAGCATGGCATATACAGCTATTGAATCATTTATAGGAAAATTCTGTTCGTAACGCGCTAAACGAGTATAGCCATTAACTACATCAAGGAGGGTCACCTCAGCTCCACCTAAAACTAGGGATAATCCGTATTCATGAGCCGGGCGAGTCAATGTGGATAGTCCGCATTTTTGTAACAAGGAGGCAAACCGGGTCACACCGAATTTCTTTAACAGGTATACATTCGGCACATTCAACGAAAGAGCCAAGGTCTGATTTGCCGGAACAATTCCTGCAAACTGTCCATCAAAGTTTTTCGGCGCAAAGCCTCCGAAATCAGTTGGAACATCGGGCAGAATTGTGTTTTCCAATATGACACCCTCCTGAATTGCGGCGCAGTAGAGCAATGGTTTCAAAATGCTGCCCGATGAACGGGGTGACCGGGCTATATCTACCCATTTGCCGGTGCGGTCGGCATCCATATCGGCATTTCCACAGTAGGCGATAATCTCACCTTTATTGACATCTGCCACCACGACTGCAAGGTCTTGAATTCCCGAAAGAGCCAACTCCTCTCGCCATGAGGCTGCCACATCCTCCACCCGTTGCTGCAATGTGAAACTGATGCCGGTGCGTGTCCGCTTCCCGTGACTCGTTTTGTGATAGTATTCAACCAAATGAGGAGCCACCGAAGGCATGGGATAAGGAGAGCCAATCAGCGGTTCTTCAACGGCAAGTTCATATTCATCCGCCGTCAGTTCTCCTTTGTCAAACAAACGTTTCAGTAGTCGGTTCCGCTTGGCAAGCAGTTTGTCTCTGTTTTTCGACAAATGAATGGTTGCGGGAGCATTTTGGAGCACCGCAAGCGTCGCCGCTTCTGCCCATGACATATCATTGCCGTCGTTGCCCAAATATCGCCAAACGGCAGCATCAATACCCACAACGTTTCCGCCGAAAGGAGCATGGGAAGCATACATCCGCAGAATTTCATCTTTGGAGTAACGCATTTCAAGCCGGGTGGCCATAAACATCTCCACAAACTTCTCCCAAAGGTTTCGCGGCCCACGTCGGTGAAGCCGGATGGTCTGCATCGTAATTGTACTGCCGCCACTTACTACCCGTCCGCTTGACAGGTTTTGCTTTATGGCACGTCCAATCCCTCGTATGCTGATTCCGAAATGACTGTAAAACGACCGGTCTTCATATTCAATTAAAGCCTTGGCAAATTTCTCAGGAACAGAATCGCATGGAGGGAAACGCCATTGACCGTCATCAGCAACTCGTGCACCCAACAAAAGGCCGTCGCTTGCCGTGACAACCGTAGAATACGGGATGCCGGCAAACAAGTCTCGGGGCAGGTAAAACAGCCATAGTAACAGTATTAAAACTGCTGCCGCCGCTGCTGCCCACTTAAGACGGTGCTTTATTTTTCCACTGATACCCATGAATTTGCCGAAATTGAGCGACATGAAGGGTTATACATATCTTCGCATATTACAGGGGGCAATACAAACATTCCTATGTAAGCGGCTCTAAGCCTGATTTTGAAAGTCATTTTCTTTCCGGCTTCCAATGATGAGTAGTAGATAACCTTGTCATCACGAACATTACAGTAATCCACCATCTTTTCAGCACTTCCGAACAGACGGTTGTTCCAATTTTCCCAGCCTGAAGGTATGCTATAGGCCATAGCCATTGAAGGTACATCAGCACCCTTGTTGGTTACAGTTATGTTGGCATAAAATTCTGTATCCTGTTTTAGTCGTGCGATTGACAGTGGTTTCCCTTTCATGTTGGTATAAGTTACTGACATGCTGAGACCATTGCTTTCTGTTTTCAACTTCTCTTGAGGTGATGGCTGATATGTGTTGGCAAGCGAAAGCACAACGGTGCTTTTACCGGAATTGGACACTTCCACCTTGCCCGAACAGGGTCTAAGAGTGAGATTCTTTATAGCAGTGATATTCTGCATAACGAGAGGCTTCATGCCATTTTCCGTCACCTTGACGGAAATATTTCCGTTGCCCACCAAATCATTGAGAGTTTGCATTGCTACAGTGGCAAATGCGATGTCATGTGTCACATAGTTATTTCCCGAACATTGATTTGCTATTTTACGTGCAATCGGAATTGCCTTTGTTTGATTCTTACAAAGTGAGTATGCCTCCATTTTAATTGCCTCATCGCGCAATGTCGATTGGAACATACCTCCATGAGCTTCATAGTGTGTCCTTTCGGCACGTTCAATCAGTTTGTTGGCAACATCGGTACGACCCTCCAAGGCATAAGCCGATGCGAGACAGTATGCAGCGGTCTGAGAAAGTTTCTTTGACTCGTGCAGACGGTTCATGGCAGCTTTCATCGGGTTGCCGGCTTTTGAAAGGGAGTATAACCGTAGAGCCTGCTCCAAATCGGCAGATTCGGAATATTTATAGTCGCGAGCTGCTTTTTCTTGATATGCTGTCCATTTGTCTATGGCATCCTTATTAACTCTGAATCCCTGTCGGTTTGCTTCGACCAAAACCGAACCTGCCATTGAGGTTACCCAAGAATCTGCCTCGGCATTGCCCGGCCAGTACGCGAATCCGCCATTAGGCAACTGTCGCGATAGAATCTGTTTCAACACTTTGGGTAACGTGGCTTCGCACTTTTTCTTTTCATCGGCACTAAGATATTTGCTACCATACAGCATGAAAAGTGCCTTAGAGGAAAGTTGCTCGGAACAAAGATGTGGATAATTTTCAAAGAATTCCATAGAGCCGCCAAAATTGAGAGTCGGCATTGAGGATATTTGAAGCGTCGCATCCTTGGACTTTTGTGAGTTCCACGAAAGTGAAACGCTCTCGCCGGGTTTTAGCGTCTTGTCAGTTACATCCCTCAGTATAGGCATGGGATTCTTTACATTGATATAAGTAGTGTCAGACATCCGATGATTTCCACTTGTTGCGGTAACAATTATTCGTGCCGTTCCTTCGATATTGTCACTGCAAATGAGCTTGAAGTTCTCTAATTTCTCACCTGCATCAGCGAATGATAGCCTCTTGTTTTTTGCACCTGATATAGACACTGGTCCGGTGGTTTCCACATTTACCGACACATCCTTTATCCCTTCATTCATGGCGAACACGTTTACCGGCATATCTACAGCGTCGCCACACGACAAAGTGCGGGACAAAGTGGTGAGCAACATCAACGGAGAGGTGACTTTTACGGTCTTGTCGACATTACCGTAAGTCCCGGCGTGAGCGGCCACGACCATTACTCTCACCGAACCGACATAGTTAGGCAACGTTATCTTATGGGGTTTCGTCCCTCCCTTTAGGGTGAACGGACCGATGAATTTGACTACCGGATTGAATCGCTTCTCCTTACCGGCAGCTTTGCGAAGAGCCTCATCACCTCCGATACTGATAATGGTTCGGAACTTAGACCCGAATGCTCCGATGACATCGTCATACATATCCCAAGTTTTCACTCCCAACGCTTCGCGCTGATTCATAGCCTGCCATGGACGTGGAGTCTTGAAGTTTGTTATGTCGAGCAGTCCCTCATCGACCAATACAAGAGAGTAGGTCATCGGCTTATTGTCTTGTTCCTTGACTTTGATGGTAAACGTCTGTTGCGGGTGCAACTCGTCCGGCATTTCTATTTCGGGGTGCAGAATCGTATGCTTATCCACTACCGATGCACCGATCACTCCGAACAGACGGATTGGAACATCATTGCTTGTCTGACTATGCGGACGAAGCATTGTTGCCGCCACATAGAAGTTGGGAGCCATGGAGGCTTCAATCGGGAGTTTGAAGCAGGTTTCTTTGTCGGGCACTGTATTCACCCAATATCTCTTTATTACTCTACTTCCGTTTTCTATCGAAAGAAGCACTTTTCCACCCTTGCATTTGGGAAGAAACACATTGGCTGTTTCTCCAGCTTCATACGATTTTTTGTCAAGAGTGAACGAAAGCTCCGTGCTTCCGGCTGCTTCCTTTCTGTTAGATAGCCCTATCCAGTCGGCGCAGTCTATCATTATTGTTCCACCTGTGGCGTGGCCGCCTTTTGTATCACGAACCAATACAAGATATTTTCCCCAGTTGGCATCCTCGGCTCTAAAAGGGATGGTAGCGTAACCATTGGTTGCTATTATAGTACTGTCGGCTACAAGGTTTGCCGACGAACTTTTCACATAACGGCTTAAATCAGTGGCACTCCCTTCCCACCACCAATCCCAGTCAAGGTGGTAGATTTTATAGGACAACTCACGCGACTTCAGCCTCGCACCTTTTTGATTTACAACGACCACGGGCAATTTCAAATCGGTGTTCGTTAGAAATTCTTTATTAGACAAGTCAATGCCGACATACACACCGAAAGGTGAGAATTGCACCGACTTTGAGGTTATGCTGGCATCGCCACCCGGTTCGGTTACCTTTGCCGTTACATTGGCCCGCAGCATACCCGGTGAATTTATGTCGGCACCGATGGTGTACAGTTTTTTCAAGCAACCGATGCTGTCGAGTTGCCCTTGAAAAATCTGCTTTTGTGAAGAAGAAAAATCCAAAAGTGGATTTGAAAAAGTATAGTGTTTGAACACTTTGAATGGATTTGGGTCGGACAACAGAGTCATCTCCATAGATGCCTCCATATTCTTGGCAACCGGTCCGGTAAGCCAATGAGCGGAAAGACCAACCTCCTGCGGAGTGTTCGCTTGAATTACTTCCGGAACATTGATATTCAATTTTAGGCGATTCGGTTTAATAGTCTCAATGCGCACCTTGTGATGGAATGTCTGATTGCCCACTTTGAACTGCGCATCCCATGAGCCGGTGGGCACAGTTTCTTCTGTGGGTATATGGAACACATAGAAGCCGTCAACGCCCTCAGTCAAGGTTTGGTAGGCATATAATTGTTCTGACGGATTATACAATTCCATAACCACAGGATGATTCTCCGGTAGATTTCCTTGCTTGTCTTCAAGGATTAACGTAAGATGCACTTCATCACCAGGTCGCCACACTCCTCGGTCGCCGTATGTAAAGCCTTTTATTCCGCCAATGACTTCCTTGCCTGAAACATCAAAGTTGCTTGTGGAGAGTTCGCGCCCGGAAGCAACTTTCAGATATGTGGTGCTTTGACCGTCTGATGCTGTTATCATAAACGGTTTCCCTTCGGTTTTAAGCGCTGCGAATCCGTTGCCGTCGGTAATGGAAGATGCAATCTTCTGAAGTTGGTAGTTATAGGCAGTGACATTGATGCCCAAAGCAGGAGTGGCCGAGATAAGATTAGTGACAGTAGTGACATACTCATTATCGGCACCCTTCTTCACAATCAATCCGAGATTCGATGCTACAAGATTTATTTCCGGCATATCGGCATACATATAATATGAATCTTTGGCAGGGTCATCCTTTTCCTTCCAATTACATTTTTGCCAATCATAGTCCGGATTGTTACGATAGATATAGGAATAATTCTCGTCCCACCGATTGTTCTCTGCATCTGAAATTTTATCCACTACTTCAAATTGTTCAGGTTCGGCGAGGTTGAACAGAGAATAAGCTTTACGGAATGTAATCCGCACGTTGTATATTGCGCCTCGTTCCCGATTGAACAGTCCTTTCAAATCAATAGCGAAATTCTGCCATTGATGGAGATTCAACGACTTGTTTTTATCGAGTCGAACCGTCTTATGAAAAATCAGTCGTCCGAACCGACGCAACTCATACGACCCATCAAGGTCATTTTCCTGTAAGAATGCCATTACATTACTTGGAAATATTTTAACCACCTCAACATCGACAGCAGCAAGATTCACAGCACGGAAAGGTAACCTCAGATTGTTATTATCCGGGAGAATCGTTCCCTCAACAGGAATTTCCACCGCAGGAGGAATAACCTCCTGCTTGAAATGCAATTCAGCATCCTCATCAAGGCAACGCCCTTCGTTGTTTTTTATGAGTTCCGACATCCTTAGAGTTATGTCTGTTATGCCGTTGTGGGGATAGAAGATTTTTACGTTGCACCCTTCGCGTTCAATACGAAGCTCGTTAATCTTGTCAATGGTGATTAGTCCGTCAAGTTCCTGTTGTGATGAAAGCGGAGAACTGAAATTGAGATTGATGTAGGGTTCACCAGCCTCAATTCTCTCTGAATTGAGGAGCCTGAAACCTTCAATAGATGGTATATCAATTGTTTCTTCTGATTTGGAGAATCCGAACATTGGATTCGTTGAAATCCGGACCTTTGAGGTCTTATCTTTACGTTTAATACCTGTGATAACGAAACTTCGTGAATTTTTGGAAGCATTCTTAGACAATGTGACCACCGCATTTGGACAATCGCAGCTTATAATGGTCTTGTCGGCTGTAATTGAATCTCCGGCTTGAACGTTGTACTCCATTTTGCCGGAAACAATTATCATGGAAATATCGTCAGGGTCAACTGTGGCGACGACATCTTTGAATTTAAGTTCCCTCTTGTCCACAACGAAGTCGAATTTGAAATCACTAAGCGAATCAATGCTTACAAGCTCGTGCATATTCACACGACATTCATACTTCTTACCCTGTTTCAGGCTCTTTTCAGGCATGAAATCTATGAAGCGTTTGTCGCTTGACAACTGGGCAACACCCTTGGTGGTAGGTGAAAAGTCAAAAAACGCCGAAAGGTCTGCCGTAGTGTCAATCCGTGCTTTCATCGCTTCGGTCATTTCGATGCGGATTTTGGAATCCATATCGATATGAGGAGGGGTGTAAGCGGCAATCCATCGGGATGCCTCCTCGTCGGTCATTCCCTTTCGGCTACATGAAGTGATGGAAATCGCAGTAATCGTTGCAATAAGGACAACGATTGCTGAATACGCGCTGATGCGTTTGATAGTTGGAACGTTTAGCTTCATTTGGATATAGTTTTATGAAGCAAATTTCGCTCAAACCAAACGCCCGGCAAAGGATTTTGCCGGGCGTTGTATGAAACCTTATTTTGATGTATGAAATCAATTTGACCGATTATCGCCAAACGATATAATTGGTGTTTTCGTGCATTTTTTTCAACTGTCGGCCGAATGTGATTTTCTGACCATTTTCATCGATTGCAAAGCCGTATCCTTTGCCGCCCACAAGGTAAATGGCATTTGTCACACCTAAATCCACAAGGTTTTGAGAGAAATCATGGAAGGTCATCTCTTCGCGGCTCATTATAACAACCGGTTCTCCATTAAGCTCAGCGAGGGCTTTGCGCAACGATTCTCCTTTGGGTTTGTTTTCAACTATCTGATTTGCCACCACAAGAGGATATTGCCGGAAGAAATATCCGTCAGTTTCCAGAGCCTGCTCCAAGAATGGTGTAGCATCGGCCACGCCAACGGTTATCTTGCCACCTATAATAGCACAGAACCCTGATTTTGCCTGTCCTTTGCTTATAAGTTCTCCCTTATTGACGTAAGCTCCAACAATGCCACCGTTATCGTCTCTAACATCGGCGGCTTGGACTACAAACTTAGCTGTTGAATCATTCAGTGTGCCAGTGCCTATGTTTAATGTGGGTGTCAGATTTATTGGTTTGAATATCGAAAGAACTACTTTATTGACAATGGTGTCCGATACCAATATATAACCGGATTTCATTTCTTCCGGCCCAATTAAATCTACGTCCGCATTAGTTGCATTTTCTTCTTTTACAGTGGTTTCATTAGTCGCCAGCTCCAATTCATTGGAATGAGAGTGATTGGCGAATACGACGTAGCAAATTGCAGCTATACAGATTATTGCGGCTGCAATGGAAATTGCGATAACAAGCCGATGCTTTTCCATGTGTGGATGCCTCGAAGATGGATCTTCTTTGCTTTCGGAAGTTATGATGCGAATCTCATCATCTTTTATGTCATGGGGTATCTCACTCATATATTAGCCTCCTTTTCTATTAGTTCCTTCAACGCTTTCAGTGCCTCTCGCGAAGCTGAAACCTCATGACGAAAGCTGCGGCCATCGGACAATGTCAGTTTCTGCCGTGAAGGATTTATAAAAGTTATAAATTCGCGACTGACTATAAGGCTTTTGCCGATACGGATAAACCGATGATCGCCATTGTCAACCATCTCGGAGATTCTTTTCTCAATCTGACCGAGTTGCATGGTAAGGACGTAATCACTCCCATCCGCCATGGTTATGGCAGAGTAATTCCCATCGGCAGTAACGAACACTACCGCATCGGCAGGAATCCGAATTAGCTCCGTGGAGGTGAAGAATAAAAGTACCTTACTCATAATTCAATCGCAAAATTACAAAATTTCAACGTATTAAAGGATTTACATATTGTGAGGTTGTATGAAATGAGGCTAAGAGTAACTATTCAGCGGACACGGGAAAGGACCACTGAGGTTATGGGCGGCTAAAATCTTGTGGGTGCCTTTGTGGATATGTATAGCTTAATTTTGCGCCAATAATTATTTGAAAATCAATAAAATAAGACCTATAGATCATTATATTAATATACCTTTGATGAATCTATTCATGAGTGTCTCTGATAATAATACGAGTGAATCTGTGCCGTCAATAGAGTCAGTTCAGCAATAAGAATGAACAGTAAATTCTGTTGCTGTTCACGAATGGGCGTTTTGTGAACAGCAAAGTGGGTTTAGTGTTCAAAAAATCCATTTCGTGAACAGTTGGTATCACACATTTTCAATACGCTCATGGCAAATAGGGTGAGATTATTGATGCCGACATTTTCAAAATCATCATCCCCCACGATGATGTGGTAGCACCAAACGTGTCGGTGGACGCAAAAATGTTCATTGGGAGGTGACATGGGAGCCACGTTGAGAGCATAAACCCGAAGCATCATCAGGCATAATAAAATCAAGTCGGTGGGCGTTATCAATAGTAGAGGAAGACGGGCATTGCCCCTCCGCTGGCAGTTTGTGACAGGTTGATATGACAGAAACAGACAAGTCGAAGAAGTCAAAGACTATTGCGCGTAATGCGGCGTTCATTTATATACGCATGATTTTTGTGATGTGTGTTTCTTTCTACACGTCACGCGTGGTGCTGCAAGCGTTGGGTGTCGAGGATTTCGGCATTTACAACGTGGTCGCCGGCATCTCCACAAGCCTCACCTTCTTCTCCATCGCCCTCTCCACCTCCACCCAACGTTTCCTAAACTACGAAATCGGCAGCGGCAACACCGACAGACTACATAAAATCTTCGGCATCAATCTCCTGACGTTCATAGTCATCGCCGTGGTGGTCTTTATCGTGGGCGCCATCATCGGTCAGTGGTTTGTCGCGCACCGCCTGAAGATTCCGCCGGACCGTGTCCACGATGCCATAATCGTCTTTTACACAGCCTTGTTCTGTCTCTCAACGCTCTTCGTCTTTTCCGTCTATGAATCAGCGTTGATAGCCCGTGAAAACATGAAACTCTATGCGTGGCTCGGTGTCATCGACGCCGTGTCTAAGCTCGCCATATCATTCGCCGTGATGATTCTCCCCGACAGGCTGATTTGGTACGCCATACTTTGGGCGCTGGCGCAGTTGCTGTGCAAACTTGTGCTCGTAGTTTATTGCCGCCGCAAATATAAGGAGTGCCGCGCGCCGCTGTATTGGAACAAGAGTATGTTTAAGGAAATCTTCTCCTTCAGTACATGGAACGTTTATATCGGCGGCACATGGATGCTCAACGAGCAGGGACTGAATGTGCTTCTTAACCTCTTCTTCGGTCCGGTGATCAACGCCGCCTATGGCTTCGCCACGCAGCTGAGCTACACTGTCTTGAATTTCAGCACCAAATTCTTTGTGGCGTTCCGGCCTCAGATTATCATGTCGTACGCTTCCGGCGACCATAAATACGTGAAGGACTTGATGTTCGCCTCCTCGCGCTATATCTACTATCTGATGTGGATATTCGCCTTGCCCATCATGCTCCGCGCGCCTTATATTTTGGATTTATGGCTCAAAAACGTGCCGGACTACACTTCAGCCTTCACCATCTGGATGCTCATTCTCCTGGCGGTGGCGTCGCTCAACACCCCTGTAAACACCGTCGCCATGGCTACGGGTCGCTTGAAGCGCACTGCCCTCTACGCCAACAATCTCTATGCCTTGGCGTTCCCGATGATATGGCTCGGTCTGAAGCTGGGCATGGCCGCCTATCTAAGCTTCGCCATCCTAATAGTGATGCGACTGCTGTGCATCGTCGTCACTCTGATAAACATTAGGCGGGACATAATAATCCCTGTCAAAGAGTATCTCAAGCATGTGCTGTGGCCGATTTTCTATATCTCGGTTCTTTCCACAGTGATAGGCTTTGGCGTGGATTATATTATGCCACAAAACTTCATTGGATTGTTAGCGGTATGTGCTGTGTGCGTAGTTATATCCGCCACGTTGGTGGTAACAATGGGGCTGTCGCAGCAAGAGCGTGGCACCTTGGCGAAGAAAGTCGTTTCCATGATTGCGCGGGTCAAAAAATAGAGGATAGTTTGAAAAATTTTGCTAACTTTGCATCGTTAACAACACGTACGTATAATAACAAAAGAGCCTTCATCTATTTGAGGTTAGAATTGCTTGACTTTGAGTAAGATTCTGCTTGGGGGCTTGCCGTATTTTAAATGATGGACCAACCTCTCATATCAGTAATTGTTCCGGTGTATAACGTTGAGAAATATCTCAACGAATGCGTCGATTCCATACTTACACAGACATATAAGAATTTGGAAATTATCCTTGTTGACGACGGGTCGAAGGATAATAGTCCCCGTATATGCGATGATTATGCGGCTAAATATGCCAACGTCAAAGCTATACACAAGAAGAATGGAGGAGCGAGCACAGCGCGCAACGCAGGTATTGATGCGGCTAAGGGTGAATACTTTATGTTTGTTGACAGCGATGATACAATCCATAAAAAAATGATTGAGCACATGCTCAATGTCATAATAGAAAATGATGTGGAAGTAGTGGCGTGTCAACGGGCTTCATTGGATGGATTGCGAGTTGTGAAAGTGAATGAAAGAACGCCTTATGGCAGAGCGGAGAAGAATGTCGTGCTGGAAGCGTTGTTATATGACAATGTAGACATGTCGGCATGTTTGAAGCTTTATAAAAGGTCGGTAATTGGCGACACCAAATTTGTGAGTGGTGTCACTAATGAAGATTTTATTTTTCTGTTGGACATATATCCAAAGTGCAATGCGGTGTATTTCATACGGGAACAATATTACAACTACCGATTCAATCCCAACAGCGTCACGAATGTGTTTAGTACACATTACTTTGACCGCTTGGATAACATTAAATATGTCTATGCGAGTGAGCATTTGAAAGCTCCTTTTTTTAATGTGGCAAAGCGTGTATGCCTGTCACATCGACATATTGATACCGCTATAGAAATAAGGCGCTTTGGATGCGCAAAGAAATATGCTGAACGGCTTCGTGTAAGTGAGAGCTATGTGCGTAATAATTTGTCGCACATATTGTTCAGCAAAACAATGGGATGGAAGTATAAGGTCAAAACTGTGTTCGTGTTGTTTAAAATGAAATTTTTCTTGAAATAGATATAATATAATTTAGTCCGATAGAGTTATTTTAATTAGCTCTTAATTTTAAGAATATGATCGGTACTATACCAACAGATGCATCAATAATATTGACATACCGCTGTCCGATGCGTTGCGCTATGTGCAACATCTGGCAGCATCCCACAGATAAATCTACGGAAATTAAAGCTTCCGACCTTAAGACGTTACCAAAACTTAAGTTTATAAATCTCACCGGTGGAGAGCCGTTTATCCGTGAGGACTTGCCTGAAATTGTGGAGGAATGCTACAAACATACCGACCGTATAGTGATCTCCACTTCCGGATGGTTTGAGGACAGGGTGATCGCCCTCGCAAAACGTTTCCCCAAAATAGGCATCCGCATCTCCATAGAAGGATTGAGCCAAAAGAATGACGAGCTGCGCGGACGTCCCGGAGGTTTCGACAAAGGTCTCCGTACGCTCCTCACGCTCAAACAGATGGGGCTGAAAGATATCGGATTCGGATGCACCGTCTCCAACAACAACTCCCACGATATGCTCTCGCTCTATCAGCTATCTCTCTCGCTGGGGATGGAGTTCGCCACCGCCTCGTTCCACAATTCATACTATTTCCATAAGGATGACAACGTGGTGACCAATAAGGATGAGGTGTGCGACAATTTCAAAACCCTGATCAATTGGCAGCTGAAGGAGAAGCACCCCAAATCATGGTTCCGCGCCTTCTTCAATATGGGGCTGATCAACTATATCGAGGGGGGACGGCGCATGCTGCCCTGCGAAGCCGGAAGCGCCAACTTCTTCATCGACCCGAGCGGCGAGGTCTATCCCTGCAACGGCTTGGAGAAGAAGTATTGGAAAGAATCCATGGGGAATATCCATGATGCCGATTTCATGACGATATGGAACAGCGAACAGGCGGAGAAAGTGCGCTCCATGGTGCGCCGCTGCCCGAAGAACTGCTGGATGGTGGGCACCGCCTCCCCGGTGATGCACAAGTATATCAAGCACCCCATGAAATGGGCGCTTACAAATAAATTGCGCTCCATGAGGGGCAAGGAGGCTTGCATCGACAAAAAATGGTATGACGTGGGGCAGGACCCGCAACAAGGGGACTTGCGCACTAAATTCTGAAGCTTATGAAGATTGTGGTGGTAGGCACGAGGGGTATCCCTAATATCATGGGAGGGGTGGAGACTCATTGCGAGCAGCTCTACCCACGCATCGCCGCATTAGGACATGATGTGACCGTGGTGCGCAGATCCACCTACGTCACCCCCGACAACAGAATCAGCGAATATAAAGGAGTGAAGCTCCTCGACCTCTACACTCCGCGCAAAAAAAGCTTTGAGGCGATTATCCATACCTTCCTCGCCGTGACAAGGGCGAAGACGCTCAAGCCGGATGTGCTGCATATCCATGCGATCGGTCCCTCGATTATGGTGCCCCTCGCACGGCTCTTAGGCATGAAAGTGGTGATGACAAACCATGGCCCCGACTACGACCGCGACAAATGGGGGGCTCTCGCCAAGTTCGTCCTTAAAACCGGCGAACGCTTCGGCTCCAAGTATAGCAACAGGGTCATCGTCATTTCCAAGACAATCGCCGACATAGTGGCGACGAAATACGGCAGAAAGGACACCGACTTAATCTATAACGGCGTGGAGACACCCGTGAAGTCTAAAAAACATGATTATATCGATTCCTTGGGACTGACTCCCGGAAAGTATATCGTGGCTCTGGGGCGCTTTGTGAAAGAAAAAGGATTTCACGATTTAATCGAAGCTTATTCACGTTTAAACAATAAGGACTATGCGTTGGTGATTGCCGGCGACGCCGACCATGAGGATGACTACTCATTGTCGTTGAAGCGTATGGCGCGTGACACCGAGGGGGTGAAACTCACCGGATTTATCCGCGGCGAGAAACTCAATCAAATCATGACCAACGCCGCGCTCTTTGTGCTCCCATCATATCATGAGGGGTTACCTATCGCGTTGCTTGAGGCCTTGAGCTATAACCTCGATGTCGCGGTGAGCGATATCCCCGCCAACAGAATCGATCCTCTCCGAGAATCTGATTTCTTCAAGGCGGGGGACGTGGAGAGTCTTACAGGACTCTTAAAATCAAAATTAGCATCTCTTGATGCGGGAAACACCACGCGCCGCACTTATGACCTCTCCCCCTACGATTGGGATTATATAGCGCGACAGGTGGAGTCTTTGTATAAACAAATATATCATTCTTGATGAAAGTATTAGTCACCGGGGCAGCCGGGTTTATCGGATCCTATGTGGCGCGGCGTTTGGCGGAGCGCGGCGACGCTGTAGTGGGCATTGATAATCTCAACAATTACTATAATCCGCAGCTCAAGCTCGACCGCCTGCGCTCTCTGCTCGCCACCGACACATCTTTAGATAATACCGACGCCGCGGTAAGCTCCATATATGATAATTTCACTTTTTTGAAAATGTCGCTGGAGGACCGCGCCGCCATCTCCTCGCTCTTTGAGAAGCACCACTTCGATGTGGTGGTGAATCTTGCCGCACAGGCGGGGGTGAGATACTCCATAGAGAACCCTTTCGCATATATCGACAGCAATATCGTAGGTTTCGCCAATCTGCTTGAGGGGTGCCGCCGCACCAAAGTATCGCACTTGGTGTATGCCAGCTCCAGCAGCGTCTACGGGCTTAATGCCGACACCCCCTACAGGGAGGAACACGGCATCGCCCATCCCGTGAGCCTTTACGCCGCCACCAAGAAGGCGGATGAGCTTATGGCGCACGCCTACAGCCACCTCTACAGGCTACCGACCACCGGCTTGCGCTTCTTCACCGTTTATGGACCATGGGGACGCCCCGATATGTCGCCGGCGCTATTCTCCGACGCCATTTTCCACGACCGACCCATCAATGTCTTCAACAATGGAGAGATGTTTCGCGACTTCACTTTTATCGATGATATCGTGGAGGGAGTGATCCGTGTCGTGGACACCCCGGCGGTACCCGACAGCGCATGGACACCGCAAAACCCCAATCCCGCGACATCCGCCGCCCCTTACCGCATCTACAACATCGGCAACTCCTCCCCAGTAAAGTTGATGGATTTCATCAAATCCATTGAAACGGCTATCGGCAAGACCGCGGAGAAGAATATGATGCCGATGCAGTCGGGTGATGTCGTAGGCACATACGCTGACACCACTCTACTGGAGAAAACCACGGGATTCAAACCCTCCACCGACCTGCAGGTGGGGATGAACAAGTATATTGATTGGTACAAAAAATATTACCGCCTATGAAAGTGCTGCACGTCACATCCAACTACCCCACGCCTAAATTCCCCATCTTCGGCATCTTCATGAAGGAGCAGAAGGAATCGGTGGAGCGTCTCGGGGTGGAGTCGCTGTTGTTTTACTCCAATGGAAAGGAGAACGGCGGCATGAAACAGCACATCAAGTCAGTGTTTAAAATCATGCCATTGGCATGGTCGCGGAGCTATGATCTGGCGCACTGCCACCATGCCCTCTCCGGCTTGATTTTCCTCCTCTCCGGGGGAGCGTTAATGCATAAGTGCGTACTCTCGTATCAGAACGACCCCGACCATGAATATGGGAAATGGGTATTCCGTCTGTTGTATCCGTTTTTCAATAAAATCATTGTGAAAAACAACCCCTCCGACTATCTGAAGTATAAGAAGGTGGTCTATCTACCCAACGGCTGCAACTCCAACTTCTTCTCCCCCATGGACCGCGGCGAAGCGCGCCGGGAGCTCGGATGGAACAGCGACAGCGTCTATATCCTTTACATGGACTCCAACAAGGGGAAACGCACACAGAAACGCAAGGACCGCTACGATGAGGTGCTGCGCATCCTTAGAGAGGAGTACGGCTACAAGAATGTGGTTTCCGTGGAACTCAGCAACACTCCGCGTGAGGAGATTCCAACCATCATGAACGCCTGCGACCTTCATTTGATGACCTCCGACTTCGAAGGATCCCCCAACTCGGTCAAGGAGTGTCTCTGCTGCAACGTGCCGGTGGTATGCACCCCGGTGGGTAACGTCCCCGAGATGATGGAGGATATCGACGGTTGCTATGTGACCGGGGGCTTTGATGCCGCGGAGCTTGCATCCTGTTGCGACAAGGTGTTGAAGCGTAAGCGTTCCGACTTCCATGGCAGGGAAGCTTTCCTGGCTAAAGGCTACGGCATCGACGCGGTGGCGAAGCGGCTCCTCTCGCTCTATTCCTCGTTGTAGCTGCGGAGCTTATCTATCGTATAAAAGAATCAGCCGCAAACTATGGTCCCATCCATGGCTTGCGGCTAACTATATATTTTGATACTCTACATCGTAATTTTGGCGTATCCTAAATTCCACACTTCTCAGGCAGGGGAATAGGGTAAATTGTTTTTGATATATGGTTAGCTATTACTTCAAGAGCTTCCTATCTGAGCTATCCTCAAGGACTTGCATCTGGTGGATAGCAATTTGATTGAGCTTTATCAGCCGCTCGCCTTGGTTCATGCCCTGTTCGATGAACACAGCGTTCAAGTTTTCCATATTCGATAGGCAAATCAGCTCATTGATAGTTGCATAATCGCGGATGTTGCCTTTCAGATCAGGATTTGCTTCGCGCCACTGCTTAGCTGTCATACCGAACATTGCCACGTTGAGCACATCGGCTTCGTTGGCATAGATAATGCTTGCTTGAGCTGCCGTAATCTGTGCCGGAATAAGATTCTGCTTGATCGCATCAGTGTGAATGCGATAGT
>CAYQMV010000043.1:15265-17416 GCA_964418705.1 uncultured Sangeribacter sp. | reverse complement strand
ACTCTCGTGGCTCAAGAGAAACGCACATTCTCTCTCCCCGGACTCCTTGACAACGTAGCCCCCGGCACCCACGAGCTTGTGGTCAACGTCTTCAACCCCAATGAAACAAACGTGGAGGACAACACCCTCACATACACCTTCCGTCTTCTCGGCACCCCCGACAAGGAATGGGATTTTGAGGATGGCGTAGTACCCACGGAGTTCACAATACGCTCGGAAGACACCTACACACTCTCCGACTCCGCCATAGACGAGTTCGGAGCCACCGGCGTGGGAATCATGACCATCGACGAACACCAATACTACGGCACCAAAATGCTCGGTGTCTCCACATGGTTCACCGAAGCCGGATATGCCGACAGATGGGTGGTTCTCCCGCAATTGAAAGTCAACGACGAAGACGCATGCATCGTGCTCAACGCCGGATCCGCCAACCAATTCGTCAATGAAAAATACCGCGTGAAAGTGTCCACCACCACCGACTATTGGACTGAATATGAGTCTGTTCTCAGCATAGACAACGAGAACTACGTGCGCCACAACCGCGGCGCGTCACTCGCCAACTACGTCGGCAAAGAGATTTTCCTGGCTATCAACGTCACCACCTACGACGGCGACTGCATCTCCTTCGACAATCTCGCCCTCTTCGGATGCTCACCCAAAGATGATGCGGTGAAAGCTATCTCCGACGGCAAATTCAACCTCCGCATGGATGGCGACAACCTCTTGACAGACGAGGATGCGCAGGTGGAGATATTCAATGTGAACGGCAACTGCGTGCTTAAAGCTTCCGGCAACACCTTCAACGTGGCTGAACTTCCGCAAGGTGTCTACATCGTGAAGGCATCCAACGCCGACGGCTCCGCGACAGCTAAGTTCATAAGATAAACACCTTTGCACGTAAGCAAGCTGTACACACAAGCGAGCTATGCATAAATTAGATAGCAAAAAGAGACAAATAGAGAGTTATTTGTAATTGTAATTGTTTCATAGATTCGGTGAGGTTGCATTATGCTTAATGCAACCTCACTTTTTCATTCTGCAACTCTCTAAAAATCAAGGAAGAAAAGAGACCATAATGCTTCAAAATCGCAAATTGCGACAAAAAATATAGGGCAGCATAAAAATTTTTCGTTCGGCAGTGGCAAAAAGACAGATTTTTTGATTACATTTGCAGCGAAATTGGTAACACAATACCAATTAAAAATTGACAACGATAAAACAACAAAAAAATAACAACAAAAATACACCCCATAAACAAACCATGAAGAATATATTAGTCATTGGTTCGACAGGCCAGATAGGGTCTGAACTCACAATGCGTTTGCGCAAGGAGTATCCCACAGGCAACGTAGTGTGCGGTTACATTAAAGGTGCGGAGCCCAAAGGTGCGCTCCTCGAAAGCGGTCCCGCCGCTGAAGTTGACATCACCAACGCCCAGCAAATCGCCGATACTGTAGAAAAGTATAATATCGACACTATCTACAATCTCGCCGCGTTGCTCAGCGCCGTAGCTGAGGGTAAACCCCAGTTGGCATGGAAAATCGGCGTGGGTGGTCTTTACAACGCTCTTGAAGTGTCTCGCGAGAAAGGCTGCGCCCTCTTCACTCCGAGCTCAATCGGTTCCTTCGGGCCCGGCACACCCCACGACAAAACACCTCAAGACACAATCCAACGTCCCGAAACAATGTATGGTGTCACTAAAGTTACCGGTGAGATGCTCTCCGACTACTATGCGCGCCGCTTCGGTGTCGACACTCGTTCGGTTCGATTCCCCGGACTTATCTCCTACGTGGCTCCTCCGGGTGGCGGCACCACAGACTACGCCGTGGATATCTACTACGCCGCTGTCAATGGCGAGACTTTCAAATGTCCTATTGCCGCCGGCACTTTCATGGATATGATGTATATGCCCGACGCTCTGCGCGCCGCTATTGAAATCATGGAAGCGGATCCATCGAGACTTGTACACCGCAACTCATTCAACATCGCGTCTATGAGCTTCGACCCCGAAATCATCTACAACAAAATCAAGGAATACCTCCCCGATTTCAAGATGGAATACGAGCCGGATCCCCTGCGTCAAGCTATCGCCGACTCATGGCCCAACTCCCTCGACGACTCCTGCGCCCGCAACGAGTGGGACTGGAA
>CAYQMV010000043.1:0-15165 GCA_964418705.1 uncultured Sangeribacter sp. | reverse complement strand
GACTTATCCTCCGACGGAGTGTAACGGTTGATTTTCTCACCCTCCTTGGTGATAATCTCCATATTCTCCTTGCCGGGGTTCTTCACCATCGTAAAATCCTCCTGAGAGAACATTTCAGTCATATTGTAGCGGCTCACCAAAGCCACCATCAACGCCACGGCGAACACCATGGCGACATCAAACAGATTGCTGACCACGCTCATCGGGTCAGAATCCTCTTGCTTGCGTAGCAGTCGGCGTCGTCTCATGGCATCAATTTTTGGAGGTCACCAATTGCGCCACATACTCAAGCGACGCGAGATCGCGCACATACCAACGCTCCTTCGTTTGCTGTGTGACAAAACCTATGGCACTGATCACCAACCCCACAACTGTTGTGGCGAACGCCACCTGCATATTATATGCCATTGAGGCTATGTCTCCGGTGGAAAGTCCAACAAGCGCCGGGCCCATAGGTATGAGGGTTCCCATAAGTCCAAGGATAGGACCCATTTTTGTCATTGTCTTTGACGCTGATAGACTCTTGTCGGCGGCAATCTCGTACTCCGAAATCAAAAGTTCGACACGTGCGACATTCCCCTTGTTGGCTATAACTTGGCGTAGATACTCGACCACAAGGGATCCGCTCTTAGTAGGCAACGACGCGGCGAAATCATCTATACCCTCCTCTGTGAGTGTCTTGATTTGCGCGGCAAGTCCGGCGTTCACGCGTTTCATGGTCAGATATTGCCCGAAGAAGCCACCTATCATCAATATGGCGCGGATAAAAAATAGGATAAGAAGGACTATCACCGGCACAAGCAATCCAGTGGAAATCCAATACAATATATTTGAAATTACGTTCATATTTACACTCTTTTTTCTGTTTATTTATACTCCTTTTATCTATTTCCTATATACCTTTTATCTGTTTATTTATTCTTCTTTTGTAAGCTATAAAACCAACGGCGGATCCAATGATCAGAATCACCGCGACACCGACGAGGCTTTGCCACTCAACAGAGCTCACGCCAGCCACAGCCGTGCGCCCATTAACCGTCGCCACAATGCCGAGAATGGCGATAAGCGCGTTAATCATAAATGAGAGTTCCAACCTCACCTCGCTCTCCGGCAACAAACGCCTCACATCGTAGCACATTCCTACCGCCGCGACCAAGAAGAAAGCCGCCAACGACCACGCCACCAGTGAGAAATCAACCCCCGGCGAGGCAAAAATGGCATATACCAACACGCCGAACATTGTCGGGAATATCAACAATCCCGGAATATATCGCACCACGAGGGAGACGATAGCCAACGACCGCGACATCTCATCTCCGTTGATTCTCCGCGCTTGCAGCAAACAGAACGCCATGCCAACAACGACATCGACGGTGAGGAGCACCGCCATGTCGAGCATCAGCTCCGTGTCGGCGAGCCATTCGGAGATCTGTGTTTGCGATTGCTCAATTGCGATATGCCACGACACGCCGATAAATATAGCGACGGCAGCGCTCGTCGCCACTACGCCGGAGAGATGATGATAGGTCAGCCTCAGCACGAAGCTGACGCCAACCATCATCATTATGATAAGAATAACTGTTTCCATTTATTCGATACTCTTTTTACGGCGACGGAGAAGAACGACAATCACGATAAGCGCGAGCACCACTCCGACAGCGACAGCGGCACCGCTGATCACCGAACGCGCGTTCTCCTGCTTGTTGAGTTCCTCTTTTTGCATTGTGATGCCATCGGCATCGGCGGAACCCTCGGCACGTATCCGGCTGATAGATTGGTCATACCGTTCAGCCGCCGCTTTGTCTACTTTAGATGAGATAAACTCCCTCAATTTGGCATTATTACATACAAAGCCGGAACAAGAGGGCTGATATTCATTGACAACCTCCGTGTGCAACTTCGCGATTTCGGCAATCTGCTCAGGACTCGCCTTCCACATCCCCTTACGTATGGTCTCCATCATCACGGCTGTGATCTCCTCTATAGCCGCCGGATTCTTGGAAGTGAAATACTCCTTTGTGCCGAGATTGTATTTATCCTTCACGTATGTGTCGTAAATATCGTTCCACAGCTCATTGTCGATGGCGTTAGGCTTCATCACGTTCCATCCGTAGGTGTTGCGTACGATATCGGCGAATGTGCTTGCGTCCCCGGCACCACCATTCATCTTCTCCTTGATGTAAGTCGGATTGAGGATTGTGGTGCGGCTCTCAACGCCGATAGCCTCCTTCACCTCCTGCATCCGGGCGTTATTGCGGTTGCGGTAGTCGCTGAGATATGCGTCGGGGTCCTTCCCGGTGACATTGCGCACGGCGAGATTCAGACCACCCATAAACTCATACACATGGTCAAGGCTGAGAGCGCCCCATGTGTTGCTTTGGCGGGGTTGCACCACCACCTCTGTGTTGGTCAGCGCAGCCTCAAACGCATATTCACGCATTCTCTCCCAATCATCCTCACTGCCATAGAAAGCGCCCATATTGTTGATATAAGTTTCGGCGATTTGACCCTCATCGTCCCAACGGTCGCCGGCCTCCACCATCTCTTGGATGCCGCTGCCATAGTTGCCGTTCACACCGCCGAACACACGCGCCGTCGACATTTCACGCGCCTCTTTCGGGCTTACACCCTTATCCACAAGATGACGCTCCGATTCCGTCACTCCCGCGGCGACAAAGTTGTCATGCTCCTTGTCTTTGGCTGCCGCAGCCATCTCAACCGCCCTGTTTATAAGGAATAGACGTGAAGCCGCAAGATCGCGGAGCTGTCCGCTTGTCTGCACCACGACATCAATGCGCGGACGGCCCAACTCCTTCGACGGGATAAGACGTAAGTCGGTCACTCTGCCAAACGGATCACGCAGCGGCTCGACACCAAGCATATATAGCACCTGGGCTATTGTAGCACCCTCAGTTTCTATAAACTCGCTGCTCCAAAGCGTGTAGCTCACCTTTTTAGGGATGGAATCGCCATGGTTCCTGCGGTACATGGCTATCGTGTTCTCCGCAAGCTCCTTACCCTTCTCCCATGCCGCCACCGACGGTGTTTCCTCGGCATTGATAGCGAACATATTACGTCCGGTGGGAAGCACCATGGGGTTGAGTATGGGATCACCTCCCGATGTCGGACGGATGTATCCTCCATTGAGGGCGTTCACCACAGAGGTCAATTCACTTTCGGGGCTTTCGGTCAACGCCCCCTTATATACGTTCACATTGTTGATGGCACGCACAGTCTCCATGACAGCCACCGCAAATTCACGGTCTGACTTGGAGATCTCCTCCTGTCCGCCCATCATTGCAGCCATGCCATGCCCGCCATGTCCCATAGCCGCGCGCTTACTTGAATCCTTTCCGGACTTAATCGCCGCCTCCATTTTCTTGAGAGCGGCGGCATCGGCGCCCATAGCTTTCGCCATAGCCAACGCTTTCTCGGGGGAGACACCGGCGGGCATAGAGTGTTTGCCCTTCGTATGCTCCGCTTTTGTCCTATCAGCAATTTTCGCGGTGGGCTTCGCCGATGCCGTCATCGACGACCCCATCACCATCATGCGCGAAAACAAATCCTTTGAGCCGTTTATTTGCTCCTCGGTCTCCCGCGCTTTTTGCAATTCCCCGGCGGAAATGCCAAGTATCGCGCATAGTTCCTTATCATCAGGCGTTCTCTCCCTGTCAATCAACCGCCGCGCAAGCGCACGGGCGGAAGCTGAGTAGAGTTGAGTGAAACGGGTTTTATGCTTCATCAAATCAGCCGACGCTTTACCCTTCTTCACATCAAGTGAGTAAAGGCTGTAGGCTATAGGGTCAATGGTCATGGCGAGAACTGTGGAATTAATATGTTCATTTTCGTACGGCACGCCCATCACGTAGAGACGGCCCACGATTTTTTCATTCGCCAACTCCTCGGCAAAGTTTTCTATGCGTGAGATATCCTCCTCGGAATACGGTTTGCTCAAAATGCTGTCCATGCGGAGTTCACGATGTATCCCCAATTCCACGGTCAACTTTTTCACCGCCAACGAAGCCTTTTCAATCGTGGCGACTGAAGCGTTTTGCCCGGCAAGTTTATTGTAGGTGAGGATAGCGTCTGAGAGGTTCTTGTATATGCCGCGCACATTGCTCTCCATAAACGGAGGTGTGAGATAGTTTATGATGCCGGCGTAACTGCGTCGCTTCGCCATCATGGCCTCCCCCACGTTGCTCGTTGAGTAAACATAGAAATGGGGCATGGTCCCCACAAGGCGGTCTGCCCAATCACGTGAGCTTAGAGCCACCTGTTTGCGCGGAGTGAACTCCAAACTGCCATGGGCGCCGAAGTGCATGAGCGCGTCCGCCTTAAAACCGTAGCGCGCCCAAAGATAAGAGGCGGCGTATGCGTGGGGCGGAGCCATATCGGTGCCATGCACCACTTTGAAATCATCATCCCCGGCACCCGCCGCGGTCTGCGGTATCAACACGACATTGCCGAATTGCAGACGCGCTATGGCGACATCTCCGGATTCATTGTGCAGACCATGCCCGGGGAATGTTCCATCCACTCTGTTAATCTCCTGATACATATCACCCACCATCGCCTGACCTATCCAATCCTCATATTCCTTTTTACTGATGAGCTGCGGATGTGCCGAAGCGATAAAATCCGTCTGAGCGCCTATGGCATAATTGCCAAACACTCTCCCGTTGGAGTTTATAAGCTTTTCAAACGCCTCGGCGGTGGCTGGCAGGTTATCAACTCTATACCCCTCCGCCTTAAGACGACGGAGCATATTATAAAGGGATGGAGCCACCTCCATACCCTCAGCCACAAGCGCATTCTGTCCGGGTCCCTTGAAATAGAAAACCGCGACCCTCTTCTCTGAATTATTTTTGCGCCGCAGGCTGATGTAATTGTTGATTGTAGCCACATACTCCTTTAGTCTGTCAGGAATCGCCGCCACATACGGCAATCCGTCCTTCCCGGTGTAGTGCGCGAAAAGAGCGAAGGGACGGACTGCCCCATCTATCTCGGGTGTCACCACGCTCTGCGAGAGGAATCCACCGCTCATTCCCATATTGTCAGCCATCCAATCATCATACATACAGTTGACATTGACTGGCGCAAAGAGCGGAACATTCTTATCTTTCAGATACTCAACCACATCATCCCCCATTCTGCCGTGTGCCATATTTATTACCGCGGCAACGGGTATTGAGTCGGCATGGCCCCGCTTGATGAAGTTTTGGATTGAATTCACAGGATAAACCACATTCCCCGTTTCTTCAAGTCTCGCTATCAAGCTGTCAGGCACCCCCATCTGCCCGGTGAGGATGATTCGTGGAGCGTCAGCCTTAAGCAGATTGTTTGACTTCAAAAAACGCTCATATTCAGCGACTGACGCAAACGCCAAATTCTCCTCCTCAGGCTTCGCCGGATCACCATGGTAAAGCAATGACATGGTTGATGCCGACGGATCCTTGGGTTCATCAACAAAAAACTTTTTGCCATCGATAAACTTGCGCACATAGCTCAGCATACTGCGGTAGTTCGAGCGGTTGCCTCCATTGAGATACTGCTTTAGGAACTCAACATCGATTGAGTCCACCGACACAATCAGATTTTGAGGGTTGGTCACCGCCGTCGTCAGAACAGGCGTGCCGTTGTCCGCCGCCTCTTGCAGTTGCTGACGCTGCTCCTCGGTGATACGCAACCCCATGCCATTGACAAAGACCATGTCGTAACTATCGGCTTTCTCAAGTTCATCAACGCCCAACTCCTTTATTTTTATGAAGGAGCTGTTGTTCGCTCTTGAAATCTGCCCCAACGTTATGGTCTGATAATTCACGAATGCTATGCGCGTGGGACTGAGCCAAACTCGCCACGCGACCGCCGACAGCACTATCACCAAAATAGCCGACAGCGAATATAATGTAATTCGTTTTTTAGTCATATTCATTACTTTTTACACGTCATTATTCTCTGCACATCATTTCTTCACACATCATTTTTTACACATCACATCAATGTCGAGCGACAAACCTACGGACACTGACGTGCCGTTTGTCGTAGGCGAGTTGCTGTAATAATACTTAGGCACATAGTTGAAGAGATTGTCTATAGCGACATTCAAAGCTATGCCGCGCCAAATATTTTGCGTGATGTTTAATTTCCAAATCATGTATGCCGGATAAGTCACCCGTTGCGTCTCTTCGTATGATGTCGTCGACGTGTATTCATCCACAGCCACCTCAGAAAGGAATCTGCCGCTGAGCGCCACATTGAAGCCGTAATTCTTAAATAGAGGACAACTATCAAACGCACGTTCATAATCTATGCGCGCGGTGGCTGTGTGCGGACGGGTTGAAGAGGTGTATGGATTGCCGCGTTCCACCCTCTCATGCGTGTATATGTATGAAAGGCGTGTGCCTAATCCCCACGATGAACGCCACGATAAATTAGCGTCGACGCCCCCGATGTCGATACGTGCCACATTCGTGTAGAACATCCCCTTCATGGCTTGGTTCCACGCCGTTGTTATGCGGTTGTCGATAAGATTGCAGAAAGCGCCGACATTGAAATTGAGCGCACGCCATGTGTATTCCCCCGAGAGTTGGAAATTATGGCTTGACTCAGGCTTGAGGTCCGGATTACCATAGATCATAAAGATGCTTGCCATGTCGAAATCCATATACATCTCTTTCAGCGTCGGCGCACGGAACCCTCCGGCATACGAGCCGCGCAGATTCCAGCGGTCAAGCTTATACATAAAGCTCAACTTCGACGACACATGCCGCATCTTCGACTCCGAGAAATAATCGTAACGCGCTCCGGCGATGATATTTAAATCCTTGATAAAATTTAAATCCAACTGAACGAAACCGTCGGCGGTGAGTTGGCTCTTATCCCCATTATCGGTAAACTGATAGCTCTGCAAATAGTCGCGCATCACATCGCCTCCGACGGTGAGGATATGCTTGTCGGCGAAGGTGCGGTTATAAATAGCGCGTGCGCTGTTCTGCACATTGCTATATTTCCGCACATCACTTGACGACAGCAGCATATAGTCGCTCTTGTCAAATTGGTCATACGAATAGCTGACCTCCAGATTATCATTCTTTGAAATGTCGTAGAGACCTCTCAATCCGGCGGAGAAATCACGGTAGCGGTCGTGGGTGGTCGCCGCCGAGTTTCGTTCCCGGAAGTAATAACCGACGCGCCCGATAAGCTTTATCTTGTCGGTTACATGGTAGGTCAACCGCTCCTTGAGATTCCAATTGTGTCCACCATAGAAACGGCTGTAGTCACCCTCATTTTTGAAATTATACGACCCCAATGATGTATATTGCACGGTTGTGGCGCTGTTCACGCGCTTGCCGTTAAGCGAGATGAGAGCACCATAACGTTGCTCGTTGTGCGCGCCATATTTCGCGTTCACATTCACGCGCCACGGCTCCTTCGACTCCTTACTTATTATATTGACCACTCCACCGACGGCATTTGAACCATACAGCGAGGAGGCGGCGCCCTTCACAATCTCAATCTTGCCGACATTGTTCATATTCAATCGGTTATAGTCGACATTATCAAGGGTTTCGCCGGCGAGCCGTTCACCATCGACTAAAAACAAAACGGAATTGCCGCCGAAGCCCTGCATATTCAGCGAAACCTGCTGATTCATGGAGTAGGTGAACTCCACACCCGGCAACTCACTTTGAAGGAGGTCGCTGATATTGGTGGCATCCACCTTACGTATGTCGCTCTCCGTAATCACACGCGTCAATATCGGCGAATTTTTCAGCAACTTCGGCGTGCGTGTGCCGGTGACGACAACTGTGTTTAGTTCCACAGCCTCCGTTTCAACGCTGTCTGACGCCGCATCGGTGAATACGTCTGACGCCGCGACTGATACGACATCGGCCGGCATCTCCGCCGGATTGGCGAAACATAGCGACGGCACAAATATCATCATTGCCCCCGCTATCTTTACTCGTGTAGTAAATTTTCCCATAGGCTAATAACTTACGGGGTACATGTAGCGTATGGTCATATACCCCTTGATTGCGGACTCATTCATATAATTCTCCAATTTCAAAGCGGCTTTGCTGCCATCCGCCAACCTCAAAATATAGATTTTATTGGACAGGGTGTATGTCGGAGGCATATTGCTTGTGTCGACATTGAGCCACTGCGACAGCATGGGGTTATAGTCCGACTCAACATAGCTCAAATAGCCATCCATCATTGTCGACATATCCGTGACAATTTTCGAGGTTGTCCATGTGTCGCCGACATAATCCCCCACTTTTGCCGAAGACAACAATGCGAAATCAGAGGCATCCGTTTCCGCCACCGCGCCGCCGTTGGTCTTCGCATCGTAGCGGTGTATCGCCAAATCCCAATTTCGCGGAGCATCGTCGAAGACGCTCACAGAATCGGCACTATGCTCGCTGAAGCTGAGGTAAACCCATTTAGTGTAGCTGCTCGCATCAACATATATTGTCCCGGCGCCCACATCCGTGGATAGTTTGGTGAATCCATATTCACTGACATTCTCATCAGCGACCTTGTCGTATATGTCATCAAACAACCCATTACATGACGAGAGTAGCATCGCTGCCACTCCCGACATGAAAAAGTAATGTATGTTTCTATTATATGCCATTTCGTATCAATCCTCTGTTTTTGGGGCTGTTCCGGGTTTTATGGCTATAGTCAGTCCTCCCATGACCGAGGGACAGGTGAACGTGAACTCGCCGGTGCCGTTAGTGACTTTGCCGTTAACGCTACATTCATATTCCTTGGGTGCGTTGCCGGCGTGTCCCATCAAAGTGGTGCCCGTCCCGGTGATATAATATGACGCGCCATTCTTAGATACGGCGGCATCGGTGACGGTGAACGTGCCCCACGTGTCGGACGTGTAGCTGACATCCACGGTGTTTACACCCTTCGCGGTGACGACGACAGCCTGATTATCGGTCATGGAGTCGCTGAAATACGCACATCCGGCATTCGCATACCCCTCATACTTCGCGGCCACCTCTTGTGCCAAATTCTCAACGTCATCCTTCGAATCACTGCAAGATGTGATGAGCAATACCATTGCCAACATCGCATAGATTGTTTTCTTCATTTTCTTATTATTCTGTTATTATTAGTTTTCTTACTTTTTATCATTCCACCAATAGCATTCTCACTATTAGCTTTTTACGCTGCAAAATTACCGCTGATAATATGGTGCCGCAATACTGAAAAATTAGGTATTTGATACCTCACAATATGTTTTTCAATCAAAAATTCACCACTTTTAGGTATGGTGGACGCATGATTTTAGATTTATCTTTGCATGGACAAATATGCCCCAATAAGATTTGAACCAAAATGACTGATATAAAGGAATATAGTGAGACAAACAAAATGAGGGAACTCATCGACAACAATCCTTTCCTGCTCCTGATTATGCGCCGCTTCGGCATATCCCTGGGTTTCGGCGACAGCTCCATAGCTAAGGTGTGCCTCGAACAAGGGGTTCACTGCGACACTTTTCTGACAATCGCCAATTTCATCTCCGCGAAACCATACAACACGAAAAACATCTCGTTGCGCGCGCTTATGGATTGCCTGCGAAGCGCCCACACTTTCTTCTTAAATTTCTTCCTCCCGAATATTCGCAAAAAGCTGATTGAGGTGCTTGGATACGAGGTCGACAATAATCTGTCGATGCTCCTCCTCCGCTATTTCGACAACTATGTTGACGAAGTGACCAGCCACATGGATTTTGAAAACGACACCGTATTCAAGAACGTGGAGTCTCTTCTTGACGGGAATCTCCCCGAGAAAGTAAGCATCTCCGCGTTCTCCGACAAACACGTGGGTATGTCGAGCAAGCTTAAGGAACTGAAAGATATCATCATCAGATACGTTCCTCAAAAGAACAGCGACCTGCTCAATGAAATACTATTGGAGCTTATAGATTGCGAGCGCGACATTGAATCGCATTGCCGGATAGAGGACCACATATTCATCCCGGAGGTGAAAAAGCTTGAACTGTCGCTGCACAAAAGCAGCCATAAACGTACGCCGAAATCGGAGCCTACTGTCAGCATGGAGCAAAAAATTGAAATGCTGAGCGAGCGCGAGCAGGAGATAGTGAAGTGCGTGGCTAAAGGGATGGCAAACAAGGAGATCGCCGACACTCTCTGTCTTTCCATACACACCGTCACGACCCACCGCCGGAACATCTGCAACAAGCTCGGCATCCACTCCCCCGCCGGCCTCACCATATTCTGCATCATCAACAACCTCGTCAAAATCGACGAAATCAAAACGCTAAAATAGAATCCGTCATCTGTCATACCAACAGCTCATTTTCAGCACATTGCAGCAGATTCCGGTAAACAAAAAAATATCGCACTCTTAGTAAGAGAGCGATATTTCCGACTGCAAAGATATATAAAATTCTTATATACAACAAATTTTAGTAAAATTTATTCGTGGGAAAAACTCATAGAATTTGGCGATTATGTTTAAAATGTTGAGCAAATCGCTTTTTATGTCATTATAACGCAATAATAATTAAACACTTACAGAAATATCGCTCTCTTACTAAGAGTGCGATATGCAGTAGTACTTATTGTATAACTTTTTAATCTATTGTCATTATGAACGACGAAAAAAAAGATGAACTGCAATCAAGACGTCAGTTCTTCAAAAAAGCCGCCAAGGGAGCGCTCCCTATCCTTGGCGCAATCGCATTGGCAAATATGCCGATAATTGCTAAGGCGGCTCAAAGTGAAAGTGGCTATTGCACCTGCGCTGGAAATTGCTCCGGTGCATGCAGTGGCTCGTGCGTGTCTACATGTCGCGCAACGTGTGGCAACTCATGTAAAGGAACTTGCTCCTATACATGCGACCATGGTTGTTCTGGCTCATGTAATGGACGTTAAATTGTTAAATGGCAAGATCGGAAGTATGTAACACATATTCTTCCAATCTTGTCTTTTTGTAATGGAACATACCAGAATTATCACATTTGTTGTAACAGAGGCATGTCAGCTAAAGTGCACTTATTGTTATCTTGTTGGTAAAAACAACGCCAACAGGATGCCTTTTAGTGTCGCTAAACAGGCTATAGACTATATTTTTTCAGAACCAAGGCTTGACTCCGATGAAATCATTCTTGATTTTATTGGTGGAGAACCACTACTTGAGATAAATCTCATCAGTGAGATTGTTTGCTATTTTCTTGATAAAGCGAACAAAATAAATCATTCTTGGCAAGAAAAATTCAGAATAAGAATAACCACGAATGGTCTATTATATACATCAAAACAAGTTCAGGATTTCATCAAAATGTATCACGATCATCTAAGTATCAGTATATCAATTGATGGAGATAGAGCTAAAAACAATACATCACGTATATATGCAAGTGGTAAAGGTTCTTATGATGATGTTATCAACTCAATCCCATTGTGGAGAAAGCAATTTCCTGAAGATGGCACCAAAATGACAATTTCGCACAATGATTTGCCATATGTATTTGATAGCGTTAAGCACCTCGTGTCACTGGGTATTTACAAAATAGATGTAAACCCGGTATTAGAAAATGTTTGGTTGCAGAATGACGATCAACTTCTTGAGGACCAACTCGTTAAATGCGCTGATTATATCATTGACAATCATTTGGAAAACGTTGTCGATTTATCTTGCTTTGAGGAAAACTTGGGAACTGAGGACGTACCAGATGCGCCGTTGAACTATGGTATATGTGGGTTATTTACCTTTGCAATTAACCCGAAAGGAGACTTTTATACTTGTTTGAGATTTGCCCAATTCTCGCTCAGGACGAAGCCTGAACGGTCAATTGGTAATATTATAGAAGGTATTAATTGGAATCTAATGCGTCCATTTAAGTCATTTTGTAATCAAATCACATCTGACTCATGTAGCCATTGCGAGTTACACAATGGATGCAAAGTATGTCCAGCTGAGAATTATGATAGTTCTGTGACTTCTACTATCTACGAACAATCATTATCTGCGTGTCAAATGCATAAAGCCAAAGTAAAGGCAAAAAACTATTTCTGGTATAAACTTTCATTGACCCAATAAGAATCATATGAATGAATTAAAAAAAACGGATAAAGGTTGGAAAAACGGAGCGGCTAAAAGTATCACATTTATTGTGACTAAAGATTGCCAGCTCGCATGCAAGTATTGCTATCTTGTTGGAAAAAATGAGAAAGAGCGAATGTCATGGAATATTGCAAAAAAGGCAATAGACTACATCTTGTCTCATGAATCCGACTTTACTGAAGAATCTGTTATTTGGGACTTTATTGGAGGAGAACCATTTCTTGAAATAGAACTAATTGATACAATCTGTGACTATATAAAGAAAGAGATGTATCGAACTAATCATCATTGGTTCAACTCGTATCGATTTAGTTTCTCAACTAATGGCATTAACTACAATACTGATAAGGTGCAGAACTTTATTCAGAAAAACATAGACCATTTGTCAATTGGGATTACAATTGATGGTACGAAACAAAAACACGATTTAAATCGTATTTGGAAAGGAAATGGAGCCGAACGTGGAAGTTACGATGATGTAGTTCGTAATATACCTCTATGGCTCTCTCAATTCCCTCATGGCGCTACAAAAGTAACAATCAGTAGTGCAGATATTCCCTACATAAAGGAGAGTGTTATCCATCTATATTCTCTTGGCATACACGAAGTAAACATCAATTGTGTATTCGAGAATGTCTGGAATGATGGCGATGATAAATTGTTCGAAGAACAACTTATTAAGCTTGCTGATGAAATCATTGACAAAAGGCTTTACAACGACTATGCTTGTTCTTTCTTTATGGAAAGACTTGGTAAGCCACTTGATTGCGTGAACGACAATAGTAATTGGTGTGGTGCCGGGAGAATGCTATCTATTGATGCGGCCGGAAATTTCTATCCTTGTACTCGTTTTGCTCAGTATTCGCTTCGAGATAAAAAAGCATGGATAATTGGCAATGTCAACGATGGAATAGATAACAACAAATTACGACCATTCTTAGCTCTCGATCGATGCACTCAGTCCACTGATGAATGCATAAATTGTGAAGTCGCTGAAGGGTGTGCATGGTGTCAAGGTGAAAACTATGATGCAGCAGAAACCCCGACAATATACCAACGAGCAACCGCAATCTGTAAGATGCATAAAGCTCGTGTCCGAGCGAATAACTATTATTGGAACAAACTCTTTCATAAACTTGAATCGGAAGAGAAGATGGAGGAGTACAATCATCTCACAAAACGAATAACACAAGAACAATCTTGCTAATTATGCTTAAGTACCTTATCATTCAACTGGATGACAAATCTACATCTTTCTGTCATTACACTAATGATAGAAGTCATGGTAAGCTCATCTCATTAGAGACCTTAAAAAGTGGCATTTTTTGGTCTATGAAAGAAAATTTGACGATTCAATTTCTATATCCTGATTATGAAATTCCATCAGAATACAAATCAGAAATTGCCAAAACATTCCATGCTGACATCATCTCCGCATCTTGCAAAGACTTAGATGTGCGCGCAAATGCAGACGTCGTTGTTTTTGATTCATTCGAAGCAATAAAAGAATTTTCGTTTAATCAAAAACAATCTTACGTTTTTCGCTTCACACTCTCTGAGTTTTTAGGCTGTTCAATAATGCTTGATTCTATTCTGTCAAAGGTTAATAGGATTAATGTAGTGCTGACTGATATCCCATCAATCACAACAGAAGATATCTCCAATTATGCAAAATGTCTTGATTCACTTGTGGATAAAATTGCCAACGAATATAAATCTGGGCATAGCATACAGATCAATTTGCTAACAGACCGTATGCTTTTGGACACAATGAACAACTGCAATGCCGGTGATGAAACTATTACATTATGTCCTGATGGCAACTTTTATGTATGTCCTGCGTTTTACTCAGATAGGGATGATTCATTCTCAATTGGAAGTATAACAGATGGACTTGACATAAAGAACCCTCAACTCTACAAGATTTCCCACGCGCCAATTTGTCGAATTTGTGACGCCTATCAATGTCGTCGTTGCATTTGGCTAAACAGAAAGACTACACTCGAAGTGAATACGCCAAGTCATGAACAGTGTGTCCTGTCGCATATTGAGCGCAATGCATCTCGCAAGTTGTTAGCGAAGATCCGCGAAATTGGGACATTCTTGCCGGACAAGGACATCCCTGAAATCACCTACCTTGACCCTTTTGATAAATTGCAGGAGAAGTGATGAACAGACGAGATTTTTTTAGAAAAACATCAAAACGCATTCTGCCATTCATTGGATTGGTCTTTGGTGCCATTTTACCAATGACGAAGGCAAAAGCTGCGACACAATTTGGTTGCGGAGGAACATGTCTATATTCCTGCATGGGTCAATGTATCAATGCTTGTTATATGTCATGTGTAAATATATGCGCCGCTTATTGCGGGAATCAATGTCAGCAAGGATGCGCCTCAATATGTAACTCAAGTTGTCAGGGTGGTTGCAATACTGAATGTAGGACGACCTGCCTAAACTCTTGCAATGGCACTTGCGCCAATGCGGCAGCTTTGGGCGTGGATTAAATAAAACGAGTCATATGAAATTCTCAAAAGTAATTCATATAGCGTTGCTAATCCTTTGTTTGGCTCTTTCGTCGTGCGAAACAGATGAACCAAATATATCCTCAAGCTCAACAACTACCAATAAGCAGGATATAACAAAGCCGACATTTGATAAATATCTTTCAACATCGGATAAAGCAAGTTTCTCAATTCGTGTAAGGTTTAAAACAGGTGGTGATAGCGAGTCCAATATCAGCGCGACTGTACACTGGAAAGCCTATTCAAAGAAGCCGACTTCAACACCTGACAAAAGTGACCTCACTAAAGTTGAAAGTATGCGTCAATATGGTGCTGCGACCTATCATAATACAGGGTCAAAAAAAGGAATGACCGAGTGTATTGTATTTGACAAATCGCATGCAGGATATAGTGGTTCCTACATATATTACTATGTAGAATGTCGCAATAGCGTTGGCAGCTGTAAAAGCTCAATAACATATATGGTTGCTAAATAGCGGACTATGAACAGACGAGATTTTTTCAAAAAAGCCACAAAGAGACTTCTTCC
>CAYQMV010000042.1:0-18470 GCA_964418705.1 uncultured Sangeribacter sp. | reverse complement strand
AGTTTCTCAAAGTCTTGCACGCCAATCGGCATATTTTTCAACGCTTCCATATTTAGATTTAAATTGTTAATGCAAAGGTGGTAAAACTTTTTCACAATTCAAAATTTGCCACCCGCAAATTGCTATCTTAACAACTGATATTTTCAATTCAATGCCATCTGAGCGTTGAGTTTCATATTAACTCTGAGAAAAACTATATGCCGACTATGTACACACAGTTTCTAACCCCTTATTTGCCGATGCAGAAGTGGGCAAAAATGTTGTGGAGGAGAGTGTCGGAGGTAATGGTGCCGCATATTTCGGAGAGAGCTACGGTGGCGGCGCGCACATCTTGGGCGATGAGGTCGGCCGGGAGATTGTCGGCGATGCCGGCGAGGGCGCGCTCAAGGTCGGCGGAGGCGCGCGTGAGCGACTCATAGTGGCGGGCGTTGGTGACCATAAGACTCTCCTCGGGATTGACATCGGCGGTGATGGCGGTGGTCAGCGCATGCTGCAATGCCTCTATCCCTTCCCCGAACTTCGCCGATAGCCTAATGGCATCGGTACCGGAATCAATGGTGCCGGTGTCTGTCAAGGTGGAGTCGGCGTGAGAAATGTCGGTGTCGGTTGTGTCGGCATGTTGGAGATCGCACTTATTATAGACGGTGACTACCTTGATTTCGTTAGTGTCTTTTATATAGTCGGTGATGGTGGCTTCTTGCTCAGCCGTGTCGGCGGTGGAGTCTATCACTTTGATTATCACGGAGGCGCGTTGTCCGGCATCCACAGCGCGACTGATGCCTATGGTCTCAATCTCATCGGATGTGTGACGGAGTCCGGCGGTGTCGATGAAGCGGAATAGTATGCCGCCAATCTCCACGCAGTCCTCAATCACATCGCGTGTGGTGCCGGCTATTGACGACACTATCGCCTTGTCTTCGCCGAGCAATTGATTCAGCAATGTTGATTTTCCTGAGTTGGGCACCCCCACAATAGCCACCGGCACTCCCTCTTTCAGTACCTTTCCGGTGGAATAGGATGCGGCGAGTTTGTCCACGTAGTTTTTGATTTCGTTGGCGAGCTGCACAAGGCGGGTGCGGTCGGCGAACTCCACATCCTCTTCGCTGAAATCCAATTCCAGCTCCAGCAGGGATGCGAACTCCACTAATTTGGCGTTGAGCCGCGTCAAGGCTTCGGAGAAACGCCCTTTCATCTGACTCATCGCCATGCGGTGCGCCGCACGTGAGGAGGATGCTATCAAGTCGGCGATGCCCTCCGCCTGGGCGAGGTCCACTTTGCCGTTTATGAACGCGCGCATGGAGAATTCACCACCTTTTGCCGCACGCGCTCCGCGGCGCACGAGTAGATTCAACACCTGACGCACTATCCATTGCGAGCCATGGCACGAGAACTCCACAATGTTCTCTCCGGTGAATGAATGTGGGGCGAGGTAAACCGTAGCTACGCATTCATCCACTGTTTCGCCGCTCTCTTTGTCCACTATTGAACCTAAGTGGGCGGTGTGTGATTTCGCTGATGCGAGGGGCTTGCGCGCCACCCATACGGAGTCGGCGATCGCCACCGCGTCGGCTCCGGAGAGACGTATCAACGCCAAGGCACCTTTGCCCTGTGGTGTGGATAATGCTACAATTGTGTCGGTGTTTGTCATACTCTAAATTTTTATTCCGTTTCTGTTTCTTTCCGTTTCTATTTCTTTCCGTTTCTATTTTTCCCCCGTTTTATTTTCTTCCGTTTTTAATCTTTCTCCGATTCTAATTTTTATTCCACTCTTTAAATGAGGCTTTGCTCTCAATTTCGTTTTCGAGGTCGTCGGGGAGCGCGTAGAAGAAATCGAGTCCCGTGATTCGTTCCACCTCGTCGATGGTCATGCTGTAGTTTTGCATATTGCCGGGAGAGGTCATGTTGGGGTATATGAACCCTATTCCCCGTGGAGAGGGAAGATACGGGGCGATAATCACTTTATAAAAGGCTGACGGCACACGCACGCCAATGTCGCCTATACGTTCTTTGTCTGTTTTTGTGTAGATGGGTCCCGCGACGATAATGATGCATGAATCCCGCTGTGCCCATAGGCGTTCTTTCGTTTCCAGCGTTTTCCATGCGCCGTCGTTGAGGGAGTGTATCTGCGGACACATATTTGCCATGACGAAGCAGTCGTTCATCCGCGTCTCCGAGCTTTTGTTGTCGGCGGCGGGGGAGAGGTGTCCGCGGTCGTATCCTGATTTGGTGTAGTCTTTGGTGTTGGGGCATCCTTCAATGTCGTCATCCTGCCAGAATTTATTGGAACGTGCCGCCGCACCGTCGGTTTCGCTGCCGAGCAGCTGCCATGCCACCCAGTTGGGGGTGTGGTTGTCAGCATTGAATGAGAGGGTGAATCCCTCATACTCTTTCACCTGCGAGGGGGTTGTGGCATCCTCGATTCTCACCTGAAGCAAGTTGGGGTAATGTGTCGCCGCAGCTTTATCGGCAGTGACCTCGGAGGAGTCAAACTCCGCCAACGCCCTCTTCGCTTGTTGGAGCTTGGCGGTGCAGGAGTCGCACGACACCATGCCCACCGCCGCCATCGCCAAGGGTAGCAATAATATATATCTTTTCATTCTTGTATAGTCTCTTTCGTTGTGCCAATCGCACACTTCAAAGTTAGTGAAGATATTCGAATTACACAAATTCGGCTTATGAGCCATATTGACCTTATGAACTTTATGGGCTATGTGATTCTTTCTAATCGGGGGTGTGATTTCATTTAATGCCGTTTTTGCGCATGAGGATGAAGTCCACGGGTTTGAAGCCGGAGTCGGAGAGTGGTAGACATTCATTCCTGTCGGAGACGTAGTATCTCTCAGGCTCCATGTAGTTTGCGTCTGCCACAGAGCTTCCGCATTTCACTTTTGGCGAAGCCACGCCGGCGAGGTCGAGTATTGTCGCGGCGAAGGAGCGGCTGCTGGAGATTTGGCTTTCGCTGTGGCTCACGGCGGTCTCCCATTTGTCGGGATAGGTTTCCTTGTAGGATGGGGACATCCACATCACCATTGGGACGTGGAGCTGCCAGTATGTGGGGGTGGGGGAGGCGTGTAGGAAGCGTTTTCTGGAATCATCGAAAAGATCCTCACCATGATCGGAGACATACATCATAGCCGCCACCGCGTCCCCGGCGTTTTCCAAACGGCGGATCACCTCCGCGAGGATATAGTCCGTGTGCCGGATGGCGTTGTCGTAGGCGTTGCGTAGGTTCATGCGGTTGTCGTATGACGCGTCTTTTGTGTTGTCGGGAGTGAAATGTGCGAATGAGGGGTCGTAGCGGTCGGAATAGCTGAAGTGCGAGCCGTAGGTGTGGATGAATATCGCCACCTTGTCGCGGTTCTCCGCCAATAGTTTATCCATCAGTGGAAGTAGCTTCTCATCTTTGGCGAATATGCCGTCGTTGTTAGCCACGTTGATAAACCTTACGTAGTCGGCTTCGTTGCCGAAATAGTCTGTGTAGGAGCGGTTTTCGGGCTGCGAAGATATGAAAGCGGTGTAAAATCCCGCCTCTTTGAAGGCGGTGATTATGCTTTTTTGAGTGTTGATGGTGCGGTAGTTCTCGGCATCCACGAGAGATAGGAGCATCGGCACGCTTTTGTGGGTCGTGTTTGACTCCGACAACACATGGGTGAAACCTATAACCCCCGGATTCTGCGCCAACAGGGGTGTAGTGTCGCGCTTATACCCTAAGATGCCGTAGCTGTCGGCGCGTCCGGTTTCGCCTATCACCACTACATAAATCTCTTTTGAGGTGGAGTGTGTGGCAGTGGCTTCGAAAGTGAAATCTTTGGAGGTCTCAGGGTAATTTTTATTCTCCTTCACCCTGTTGACCGCAATGGTGAGGTTTTTCACCACGTTGACGGGGAAGAGGTCTTGATGGAGCAGATAATCAGGCACTGTCAGATATGAGAGTGCCAACGCCATAACGCCTACAGCGGTGGCTGCGGCTCCGGATTTTAGAAATAGTTTGCGGCTGTCGCGGCGCAAATGGTTATGCTTGAAGAGATAGACCACAGCCCATAGCAGTGGTGGCAAGTAGAGAATCATCACCACAAGAATCGCCGGGGCGAGGTTGTTGAGAAGTTCCCCCACCTCATTTGAGGATGTGGTGACCACGTTCAGAAACATATCCACACCGATGATCGACCCTCCGTAGAGGAAGAACAGCACTATCTGGAACGCGCATAGAAACGCTATGGGAAACATCGCGAGAATCGTGGCGGCTATCGCACGCCGTGATGCTGTGATCAGCAGATATACGCCCAAAGGGAGCACCACGTTTGCCACTGCTGCCGGAAGCTCCAGTCCGTCGGTGAAACATAGCACCACATTAGGCACGCACAATGCCAACACATAATAAACCAACACCACCGAAGGATTGCATATTCTCTTCAAATTTCTAAAAAGCTTCATTAATACTAAAAATTACTCCTGATTGTTTCTTACCAAATCCCCAATCGAGCCTTACGTTCACGCGCTTCTTAAATTCCCAGCGGTATCCGACTCCATAATTGGGCAATATGTTTTTAAAGTTTAAATGTGAATTGTTGGAAAACACTTCACCCGCCCCCACCCAACATACCGCTGAATGGCGTTTATAGATGTTGTGGCGCGCTTCCACGGTGAAGTTCAGCAGGCATTTGTCGATATATCTGCCTTCGTAGTACCCCCTCATGATTTCATTGTTGCCAATCATCGGCATCAAACCCCATGGAGTGTCGCCATAGGAGAACATTCCATGGATTTGGGTAGCTATCAATGTCCGCATAGACACGGGTTTGTACCAATTAAATGTAATTTCCGATGAGCTGAAATCATATTTATTCCCCAGAAACGCGGGGTAAAACATTTGAGAGAATTTTAGGTACATACCTGTGTACGCGTTCTTTATATAGTCACGTGAGTCGTATGCGAATGAGAAGCCCACGCCTATGTCTGAGCCGTGTAGGGCTTGTCCCTGCCATAACGTTTCCGGGCCCTTCACATCATCGGCTCCGATGTGGCAGAATTTCACCTCCGGACCGATAAAAAAGCGTTTTTTTATGTTATGTGACAATCCTACGCTCACAGACATTTTCTGTTTCTTATACTCCGTTTCATTAGCTTTGTTATCGCATTGGGAGTGTCCTATTCCCCAAAATTTAGTGGGATTGTTGAGAAATGAGACGTCATATTCCACGCGCCAGGAATCATTGTTGAGGAGATGGTAGCCGTCCACTCCTATCATGTAGTATAGTTTCAGCGTTATATCGCCGTAAAGTTCCACGTAGTTAGGCTGAGATATGGTGTCGGTTTTATATAATCCCGCCGCTACGAGACCTATTCCGAAATTCGTGGAGCTTGAGTAGTGCGGTCCTCCGAGCATACTGAAATCGAATTTCTTATTCTCCTTAGGTTTGTTTGATGATTCAAAATAATCTATTATACGGTCAACTATATTTTTGGAAACGGATATATTTTTAGAAACGGAGTCGGCGGATTCCGCACAATATGCGTTGTCCGCTGTGATGAAAAAGATAACGGAGAGTAATATTTTGAGACTCTTAAGTTTCACCGGTTGATCAGTTGAAAATACGTTCTGGCACTACTCCGAGTGTCGTTTAGTTGTAATTTTAGGCGCAAAGGTACGATAATAATTCCATATACAAAGAATCTAAATGGTTGTAAATATGTGCAATATTTCGTATGTGGAGTTCGTTACGTAGGTATGAGGAGGATTACCACGTATAGCTGTGATCAAATAAACAGCCCCAAACTATTCATCACCGATCTTCGCAAATATCTCAGCAGCGATGAGAACTACCTTCATATAGTGAGGGGAACGCTGTTGTGCTTTTGCCGTAAGGGGGAGATTACCATTAAGGTGAACTACACCACTTATAATCTAAAAGCGAATGATATACTCTCTATCCTCCCCACGCATATTTTTTGCCTTGAGGAGGCATCTGAGGACGCGGAAGTGGAGGGGATATTGTATTCGGATGAATATTGGGCGTCGTTGTCTCATTCCATAGACTATAAACTGATAAAGGCTGTAGAGCAGAGTCCCTTGTCCACACTTCCGGAGGATGGGCTTTCCGAGGCGTACATCCTTCTTGAAATGATAAAAAAGCATAGTCAGGCTGATGAACATGAGGATATAGAGCGGAGTGTGGCGAGCGGTTTGGCTTTTTCGTTGATGATGCTGTTGGTGTCGTATGTTGAGAAGGTACCCAAATTGGCTCCGCGTCCCGCCACAAGGAAGGAAACGTTGACACATGACTTCTTTGAATTATTGTCGCAACACTATGAGACGGAACGTCAGGTTTCGTTTTATGCGTCGAAGCTTTTCATAACGCCCAAACATCTCTCCACAATGGTGAAGGAGGTGACGCACCAATCCATCCAGGAGTGGATCAATAATGTGACGGTGCTCAATATAAAGCACCGACTCATCACTACCACCGACACCATCCAACAGATATCGGAGGATCTTAATTTCCAGACTCCCTCCACGTTCATCCGCTATTTTCGCCAGCATACCGGCATCACACCTTCAAAATATAGAAGCGAACGACAAAAAAATGGAGAAAGGCTCTCTTAGTAGTCGCTGAACAAACGCGGTTTGATTACTATGCCCACTCGCAATTGACTGCGCCATTGATTATAGTCGAGAAGATTCTCGCCGTAGCCATTGTAGTATTGTAAAAAGAAATACTGATTTGCGCTGCGAAACATCCTGTAGTTCAGCTCCACGATGGTGTTGAAGCTTGGTTTCCATGTTTTCCGTTTCACAAGCACCAGCGATGCTCCGTAGCGTTTGTTCGGTGAATTGTATGCCACCCCCACTTGGAAGATGCCGGAATACTTCAGCAAATCTTTGTTGTTCTCACCATCCACGATTGGAATCCAGAATTTGCCGTGTACGATTACCGAGGGGGTGACCATCACGCTGCCACCGAATGTTATGCGGTTCCATGAGCGTGATTCCGCGGAGTCTCTTCCGTTGCTTTCATGTTCGATCGCCAACTGAAACACTCCGACGAACCTTCCATCTTTGGCGAGTAGTGGTTTGGCGATGCCTAATCCGGGATTGAAATTCAAGTCCTTCATGGGCAGAGACTCTTCCAGCACGTTCCATATACATTTTTGCGTGTAGCAGAGATACAGATATGTTCCCAGCGGCAGCACATTTTTCGTTAACCGTTGGGATATGGATATCTGAAATTTCACGTTGGTGTTGTAGCGTGAAGCTTTATCCCCTATGGGGGGGCCGAACACGAAGTAATTATCTTTGTATAGACCGAACCACGGGGCTTTGTCGTAGGCGCGGTGCAGACTATCGGTGTTTATCATCGAACCATGGTCGTCGAGAATCTGCGCTTCCATGACTGACGGCGTGGAGAAAAACAGCACTGTCGCTATTCCGTATATCAAATATTGTAGAAGTTTCTTCATGATTTTGTCGGTTTAAATGTAGCTTATACGTTTAGATTTAGTGCCGAGATTAAAGTGCGCTTTAAAAAGTTACGTTAATGCACATCCCCTTTGACCCCGTGGTGATTATTGGAGAAAAGGATAATTCACAGTTTTGTCGATGTCGTGAATCGTTGATGTGGCGGGCGTCGTTGCCGGCGAATAAACCGACCACTTCGTTCACGGGATCGATAATAAACGCAACTATATTGCCGAGCAATTTGGATCCGGCCAGAGAGTATCCTTTGGAGGCGATATATCGTTTAAGGCAATAGAATCCTTCACCGATAGCACTTCCCAAAAGAGGGGTGACGAAGAGGTCTTGATAGGAAGGCCGCTCATTGAATGCTTCTACGCCGAACTCCCATCCTATCGTGGAGACGCAGGCGCAGTAAAGCAAAGATTGCCACATATTGAATCCGCAGCTGCGGGCGCTCATGAAGTAGACGGATCCCGCGTATGGGTGTAATATGAAGTTGAAATAGAACTTGTCGCCATCCCATTCCGGACCGCGCTTAAAGACGTTGCGGAACCAACGCTTGTACATAGGGGTGGAGTGCATCTCTTCCCTATTCCAGCAAGTCTCGCTCTCCGGCAGCAGTTCCAGGGCGAAGAGGGCGGCTACGAATCCTCCGGAAAGTACGGCTGTGTTTATCCACATTCTGTGCCAATTGGGATTACGTCGGGTGGTTGAATATGGGAGCGCATATAGCGACATCCCGGGAGATTCGACATTTTGTGTGGAATCGTATGTCAATGGTGTGACGGACAATGTGTCTTTTGAAGTCACTTGATTGATATCTGAGGAATCACATTCCGCAGTGAGAAGAGGGGAGGTTTTATCAATTGCCCAACAGCATGCATGTTGGGCAATGATAAAACTGACAATTACGAATAAATACTTTAACTTAAAAATCATTATACAACTCTTGCTATAGTTACCAGTTCCTAATTCGGAAAGATAAGACTAACCCCACTAAACAAGAGCGAGGTTAGTCCGTGATTGTTTAACTCAAAATTACTACTCAAAATATATTCACAATAAAAAGGATAACCTTAGTTAATTAGTAACCTTAATAATTTTATGAGGCATGCAAATAATCTTGCTGTTGATCACCTGTTTCTGCGATGCAAAGTTCGCAAGGAAAATCAATCTTGAGCTAAACATAATTAGATATTAAATCAGCAATATTTCGGATAAATGCTTTTTCATCCCTTTGTTTTGTTCGTTGAAATGGACAATTGTTCCGAAAAGAGCAAAATTATTCATTATTTTTGAATGTGTTATTCTTGGTTAGTGGCTTGACGGTATTCCAGCACTTTCACTTTGAATTGCGAATACGTTTCCACCATTTTGTCCTTACTTTGCTGATACAAGGATTGAGCGTCGAGCAGGTCGCTCATGGTCGACATTCCCGCTTGGTAGTAGTTGCGGTAGAGTCGGAGGTTCTCCGTAGATTGCTCTATGGAGTTTTTCGCTATAATAATCTGTTGGTAGGCGTCCGACAGCTCATTCCATAGATGCTGCATATTGATGATCAGCAGGTCGGAGGTGTCTGTCAACGTGTTGTTTGCGATTGCCACGTTCGCTTTTTTATTCTTCACGGCGTGTGATCCACCCCACCATCCGGAGATGGGAACCGACACCGACACGAATGCTATGCCGAATGGATGGTCTTTGTCCGTGAGGTTGTCGTACATATATCCCACTCCCGCTGCCACGGTGGGGAGATTTTTCCCTTGTTCGATTTTTTGTTGCAACTGTGACGCGCGTACATTCTTGTCGAGCAGACGGTATTCCGGGGTTGACAGCAGTGCGGTGGAATGGTCCACGTGCAGATATTCCGGGAACATAGGCACGGAGTCCATGGATTCCTCAAGCTCGACATCAATGTCCACACCGTTAAGTCCGATATATTGTGCCAATATCATTTTGCACAGAGCGAGATTGTTGTTGAGGTTGAGCATATTGCTCGCCACATCGTTGCGACGCAGTTGCACCTGAAGTAGGTCGTTGCGGTTGGTCATGCCGGCCTTTACAGCCACCTCCACTTCGGAGCATATTTGGCTTAGGAGGTCGTCAATGGCTACGAGGGTGCGTTTTTTTTCTGTGAGCGTCACCACTTGCCAATAGTATTTTTCCACGTTTAGGAGCACTGTCTTGCGTGTCTGCTCTTTTTGGATTTCGCTCACTTCCACGCCTAATTTCGCAAGTCTGTTGCCGTTCACGATTTGACCTCCGGCAAAAATCGGTTGTGTCAGAGTCACTCCACCCATCACTCCGTCTTTAAGAAGGTTCATGCTCTGTCCAGGTTCCATCTCCATTTGTATTAATCCTTTGTTGGCATTGTATGCCATTCCGGATGCGCTTACGGAGGGGAAGTAGTTCGTGAATGCCTCTTTGGAGGTTTCCTCTGCGGCGGTGATGGATTCTGTTGCGTTGCGTAGCGACATATTCTCTTCCAGTGCGAGCTGGCGGCACTCCTCAAGTGTCAATTTCATATCTTGGGAGTGTGCCGTGAAGGCACACATCCCTAAGAGTATGAATCCGAATAATTTATGATGTGTTGGTTTCATTGTTTCTGTTATTTTTGTCGTGACTAATTTGTCATGGCTGATTTGCCGTACTGATGCCTTGTACTAACATGGCGCTAATTTGTGGCACTTAGCTTTTTCAGACGTTTGTTTTCGGAATGTTGCATCACTTTCCAATAAGCGATGGGGATTATTGTGAGGATAAACAACATTGTGATTAATGTGCCGTAGAAAATCACAGTACCCATCGGCATATTGAGGGAGTTCCCGTGGAGCACCATAGGCACCACGCCCATTGAAGCGGCGGCTGAGGTTAGGAATATCGGTCGCATACGTCGTTGAGCTGAGTGGTAGATCGCATCGCGGACGTTCATCTTCTCGTTTTCGCGGAGTTCTTCGGCATAGTCAATCATAATGATGCCGTTTCTCACGATGATACCCATGAGGCTGATGAAACCTAAGACGGCGGTGATGCCGAATTCCACACCTTGCACTAACACGCCTAATGCTGTTCCGAAGAAGCAGAGAGTGAGGCATAGTAGCAGTAGGGTGGCGGTGCTCACGCGTTTAAAGTGCCATACGAGGATAAAGAAGATTATTACCACCGACACGAGCAGTGCTGTTAGGATATGCGGCATCTGTTCCTCATTCTCTTCGATTTCGCCACCATAAGCCACGCCTATGTCTGATGGAATCTTGAGGTCGTCGACGAGGTTTTTCACTTTCATGGTCATGTTGTAGGTGTTCACTCCGCGTTCCACGTCAGCCATGACTGTGATGGTTGGCACACCATTGCGGCGCACTATCTGACCATAGTTTTGCGTGGGCACCACTTTCGCTATTTGACGTAAAGGAACGTTTGTAAGTCCCCCAGCCACAGGTATCATCTCGTCTTTCACATTGTCGAATGACGACATATCGGAGCGGTTGCTCTTCATCACCACATTTATATCGTAGTCATTCTCCCAGACTGTTCCCACGGGGAGTCCCGGGCCGTAGCGCAACGCCATGGTTGTTTCGATGGCGGCATTGGAGAGCCCTAAGCGCGTGGAGGTCTCCTCGTCGATTTCTATCTTAGTGGAGGTGAGTGGTTCCTTGAAGTTTGTCTGTACCAGATTAAGCTCCGGTTGCTTACGTAGCAGGGCCTCCACTCTGTCGGCTTGCTCTTTAAGTCGGGAGATGCTGTCTCCGCTCAAACGTATCTCTATGGGGTATGCCGCCTCGCTATACGCCAATTGTTTGAATTTCACTATCGCCTCGGGGAATGCGTTGCGGTATTTGGGAGCGTATTCGTCGAGTATCGCCACGGTGGCGTCATTGCCGGTGGTGTTCACAATAAATTGAGCGTAGTTGGTGCCTCCCAATTGAGGAGCGTATGTGTTTTGGAAGCGTGGTGAGGAGCATCCTATGAACGATGCTACCGACACCACTCTGTCGTCGCGGCGCAGTATGTGTTCGATGCTGTCTGCCACCGCCGCGGTTTTTTCCACCGCGGTGCCTGTCGGCAATGTGATTTCCACTGCGAATTGGTCGCGTTCGGCATCGGGGAGCAGGCGTTGGGGAACTTTTGTCATGAGATACATTCCGGAGAGTACAGAGATTACTCCGAATGTCAAGGTGAGGCGCGGAAACTTGAAGCAGATATCCATTAATTTGTTGTAGCTGTTTTGCAACAAATCAAGGAATGAGAATTTCTTTTTCCCATTGCTTTTGAGTTCGCTCTTAATAGGTTTCTTTATAATCCAAAATTGGAGGAATGGTACAAGCATTTCAGCCACAAGCAGTGAAATAAACAGGATTATGGTCATTGCCCATGGGAAACTCTGCACGAAGTCCGCCGCCATACCTGTCATTGTAGCAAGCATCGGGAAGAATGTTATACTGATAGCGAGTGTGGCGGAGAATATGGACTTGAAGAAATGCACCGCGCTCGACACCGAAGCGTGCCAACGCGACATCCCTTCCGCGATAAGCTCCATATAGTTGTCTATAATCACAATGGAGTTGTCCACAATCATACCCAGCGTCACCAACAGAGCGGCGAGAGTGATTATGTTGAGTTCAATGCCAAAGGCATAGAAGAGACCCAACGACATGAATATAGTGATAGGAATGGTCATGGCTGCCACCAGCGAGACGCGGAACGGCAAGAGAAGCATCACCACAATGACCACCGCCACTATGGCTATCATCAATTCTCTCAGGAAGTCGGTCACGCTTTTATCCACCACGTGGCATTGGTCGGTGATTTTGAAGATGGAGACATCATCGGGGAGAGTCTTTTCAAACTCCTCCATTTCGGCATAGATCTCATCGCCCATAGCCACGATGTTTTTCCCTTTCTTCATCTCCACACTAAGTAGCAGGCATTTTTTGCCGTTGTTGGTGATATAGCTGTCGGGAGTGGGGTACTCTTTCACCACGCGTGCCACGTCTTTCAGTCGTACTGTGGCTCCGTCGGGAGTGGAGAATATAATCATCTCTTGAATATCCCTGAGGGAGTTCATTGACCTCGACACATATATCGGCGACACGTATTTAGTGTCTTTCACACGCCCACCTGTTGTGACAAACCCTTTACCCATAAGGGTCGTGGCAAGCAGTTGATCGTTGAATCCATATTTCGACAGACGGTCATTGTCCACGTATATGGAAATCTGCTCATCTTGCATACCATACACCGTCAGCCTTCCCACGCTTTCAATGCGGCGCAGTCGGTCTTTAAATGCATCGGCGTAGTCGTTGAGTTCGCGGTATGTCTTGGATTCACTTTCCAATGTCACCAGCAACGCCGAGGTGTCGCCGAAATCATCCATCACTTGGACTCCCAGCACGCTCTTGGGCAGATTGGCTTTGAACTCATTGATGCCATGTTTGAACTTACTCCAAAATTCATCCTTGTTGTTGAGATTGTCGTTTAATTGCACTTGAATGACAACCATGCCATCCATACAGGTGGAGTATGTCTTTGATTTCTTCACCTCCTTATATCCGAAGATGTAGTTTTCCAGAGGTTTTGCGATCTGCTCCTCTATTTCATCCGCTGTGTATCCGGGACACACGGCGGCGACGATGCCTTGGCGAATGGTGAAATCCGGAGCCTCGTTTTTGTTCATCACCGACAGCGCGTAGAAACCATACGCCATCAGGCAGCACGTCAGCAGAATGATTATCTGCCGATAGTGCATAGACCACTCAACCAGATTGAGTTTTTTCTTTCCTTTCGTCATAATAGTTTCTATTGAATCACCTTAATATTCATGTTGTCGCTGACTTTCTGCTGTCCTTCAACGATAATTTGTTCACCCTCTGTCAATCCGGAGATTACTGTGACGCTGTCTCCCACGAACTCCCCGAGCTCAACATATCGGCGCATAGCTTTCCCACCATCGTTGATCCATACGAAATTATGGTTTTCGCTGTCAAGCTGAACCACATGGCGTGACACCAACACTTCGGAGGTGTCTTCGCCGGAATTAGCCAAATAGAGTGTGCATAGCATTCCCGGGAGGAGTGCGTTGGTGGGATTCGCCACTTCCGCTTTCACCTCGTACGAGCGAGATAGCGCGTTTGCAGCCACACCTTTTTCTTTGATTCTGCCCTCGAATGAAGTGTTGCCTAAAGCCGGCACCACGATTTCGATGCTTTCACCGATGTTGATTTTGCTGATTTCTGTTTCCGGAACGGAGATGCACACTTTCACTCTGTCGACAGTGACGAGTTTCACCACGGGAGATCCGGGCATAACGTTGTTGCCTATCTCAACATTTTTCTGTGAGATATATCCGGAGAAGGGTGCGTAGAGTCTTGTGTCTGATGCGTTCTTACGTGCGATGGCGTATGCCGATTCCGCTTGTTTGAGTTTGCTTTCCGCCTCCACCCATTGTATGTCGGGAAGACTATTGTTGTCGTGAAGAATTTTCAGACGGCTGTAAGCGTCACGCGCCTGTTCCAAAGTTGCCGCCGCCATATCGATTGAGCTTTGAAAAGTGGCATCGTCGACCACCGCTATCAATTGCCCTTTCGACACACGTTGTCCGGCGGACACCGCCACATGTTTCACTGTGCCCGCCACCGGGAAGCTAAGCTCTGAGCCGTTTTCCTCCTCTATAGTCCCGGAGAAGCTTTGGCGTGAGCTTATGTCGGAGCGTTGCACCGTTGTTACTTTCACTTCTATCGGTTTCTTTTCCACCGAAGGTGAATTTTTTCCACATCCGCTCAATAGAATGAGCGAAGCCAGCATCCATGAGATGCGCTGTTTGTCGAGTTTCATGCTGTATCTACTATTTTTAATATCTAATTTTTATGGTTTATAGGTGGAATACCTATTTGCGATGCAAAATTCGGCATTATCGCAATGTGCGTTCTTATCTTTAAAAGCCAATAAATGTGCAAAGTTTCTGTTATTCGTGATTTTGATTGCGGATTATCCTCTCTTATTTTGCTTTTTATAGTAAATTTCGTTAATTTTGTGCGTACTATTAGGGTGATGGAAGTAAATTCAAATAGGACCACCAAAGAAGATAACCGATGAAACGGATGAAAAAACTTTTTGCCGCACTACTGACACTGTTGACCATTATCCAAGCATCTGCGGATAATGGAGTTAATGGAATTCTCTCCGATTATCTCAACGACGGGAGTATAGATTCCTCGTCCACCGCTGTGTATGTCTACGACCTTAAGTCGAAGAAGACTGTGCTTGCCCACAATGAGAATTTGCCGTTGATAGGTGCGTCGACGATGAAAGCGGTGACGATAGCATCGTTGTATGAGAGTGTCGATATGGAATATACGTACAACACTCGCGTGTACATCCAGGGCGGCGTTTCATTCGGCGTACTCAACGGCAACATAGTCATAAAATCCACCGGGGATCCCACCATCAACAGTGACCGTGATCCCATTACTCCGAGCATAGTCAAAGAAATCACCGATGCTGTGAAGAATGAAAAAATCAATATCATCCATGGTAATATAATTGTTGATGAGACGGTGTTTGGTGGATCCTCCACTCCCGCCTCGTGGGCTGAGGGGGATAAACGTCAATATTACGGCACCGGGTCGCACGGATTCAATTTTGAACGCAATAAATCCGGCAATGCGTCGGTAAGCGATCCAAAGGGTGTTTTTATCCAACGGCTGAAGAGTAGCTTATCCGCCTCCGGCATCCGTTTTGAAAGTTCCGACGGAGCGGTGGTGAAGGGTGAGCGTGAGATAATGTGCCATAAGTCGGGCACCATGGATGAAATCATGCGTAGCTGCATGATGCGCAGCGACAACCTATATGCGGAGTGCTTGCTCCGCACCCTGGCAGTGGTGAAGCATCAGGATGGATCAACCGCCGCCGGAGCGGCGTTGTCCTACGATTTTTGGAAGGGGAGGGGCGCCCCCATGGAGGGTGTCTGTTTTAAGGATGGCAGCGGATTGTCGCGCTCCAACAGACTAACCGCCAAGTTCCTCGGATTCGTGTTGCGTGAGATGAGCGGTTATCCCTATTACGCCTCGTTTTTCCCCCTTGCCGGGGAGGAGGGCACTCTCAAGAATTTTCTTAAGAACTCCAGCCTTACGGCGTATATCGCAATGAAAACGGGTAGTATGAACGGAGTGCAGGCGTATGCCGGATATAAACTTGACGACGACTATGAACCGACACATGTGGTGGTGGTGATAATAAATAAATTCCCTTCCTCGCGCGATGCCGCGAAAAGAGCCACAGCGAGAATGTTGTTAAATATTTTTGACAACTAAAACTTATAGACACTATATATATTAGTGTGGAAACTTCGTTATCTAAAGAAAAATCATGGCAAAAGGAAGAATCAACGAAATTCTTGATATAATATATGAGATAGAGGGATTGGCGGAATTGGCGTATAAGCGCAAAGAGACTCCGCAATCAATCTATAATCTTCTGGAGGAGAAGGCGGCGCATTTGCACAATCTCACCATAGAACAATGCGACATCTGCTCCGATGAAGAGGAGGAAACACTTTCCGCCGCCCCCGATGTTGACGCTGAAAAGGGGCATGACGGAAGCGATGAAGAGGCGGAGGTCGTAGAGAATAATTCCGAGCTTACCGCTGAAGATAATGAACCAATTGCCGGAGAGACAGAACCCGTTGAAGATACTGTTGAACCCGTTGAGGATACGGCTGAAGCTATCGAGGAGATGGATGGGTCTGCCGTGGAGGTGTCGGAGCCTACTGTGGAGACAGGTGAGCGTGACAAAGTTCGCAAACTATTTTCGCTTAATGACAAGTTCCGATTCAAACGTGAGCTTTTCTCCAACCGCGGCGACGACTTCAATGATTCCTTGGACTTGGTGGCGGCGATGCGCAATTATGATCAAGCTGAGGATTATTTCATCAATGACCTTCAATGGGATCCTGAGAATGAGGACGTGGTGGAGTTTATGAGTAAAATTTCAGAATATTTCAAAAATAAATGAGCGGCACATTATACATAGTTCCCACACCTGTGGGGAATCTTGCCGATATGACGTATCGCGGCGTGGATGTGCTCCGCACCGTGGACCTTATATTGGCGGAGGACACCCGCACCAGCGGGGTGCTCCTCAAGCACTACGATATCAAAACGCCGATGCGCAGCTTCCACAAGTTTAATGAGCATCAATCCCTGGAGGGTGTGATGACGCAGCTTGAGGGTGGCAGCAATATCGCGCTAATCAGCGATGCCGGCACCCCCGGCATCTCTGATCCGGGATTCATGCTCGCACGTGAATGTCGCCGTCGGGAGATTCCGATGACGTGTCTTCCGGGAGCCACCGCGTTGATTCCGGCGTTGGTGAGTTCCGGGCTCCCCACAGACCGCTTCGTGTTTGAGGGTTTTCTGCCCCCGAAGAAGGGACGCGCCACGCGTCTCACCATACTTGCCGAAGACACGCGTACGGTGGCATTGTATGAGTCGCCTAAGCGTCTGCTGCGCACTCTCCGCCAATTGATAGAGTTTTTCGGAGCCGACAGAGAAGCGGCGGTGTGCCGGGAAATATCAAAACTTCACGAAACAATCCACTCCGGGACCCTCGCCGAACTCGCAGAGTATTTTGAAATGAACCAACCTAAGGGTGAGATTGTTATTGTGGTAGCAGGAAATGATTTCACAAAACATAAAACGAACTAAAAAGTAGAAATTATGAAAAAGTTCCTATTATTTTTAGCGGCGGCATCTCTATTCACCGTGGCTTGCAACCAAAAGGAAGAAGCTCAAGAGGAGACGCAAGTGCCCGACCTGTCAGAAGAATTGCAACAGGCAACTAACTTCAACGACTCCCTTCTATTGCTCATGGGCGATGTGTATGCGGGATTGGACTCCATCAATATGCAGGAGCAGATGCTTTTTGCTCCGGCTCAAGGAGACAACGCCAACCGCCGTGTTGAGATTCGTCAGAACCTCAATGCCTTGAAAGCTCGCCTTGCCGCAAACAGACAACTTATCTCCCAACTTGAATCGAAGTTGAAGAAGGATGATAGCAAAAACGCTGTCCTTAACAAGACCATCGCTCAATTGAAAGAGCATATCGCAAACCAAGAGCAGCGTATTTCCGAACTTGAGAGCCAATTGGCAAGTGCCAATCAGCAAATCTCAGACCTCAACACTCAAGTGAGCGAGACTCAAGAGCAACTCTCCAATGAGACTGCTGCCAAGGAACAGGCGCAGAAAGAGGTGGTCGATGCCAACAACGAGCTTAACACCGTCTACTACGCTATCGGCACTAACAAAGAATTGAAGAAGCAGGGATTGCTGGAGAAGAAATTCCTCGGAGCCACCAAAGTGCTGAAAGAGGGTTTCAATGCCGAGTACTTCACTAAAGCGGACAAACGCAACCTCTCCGTTATTCCCACTTCAGGAAAGAAAATCAAGATTTGGACTAATATGCCGGCGGGATCTTATGAAATCGTGACCGATGGCAATGGCAACCAAAGCGTGAAAATCACCAATGCTTCACAGTTCTGGAGCATGACACCCTACTTGGTGATCCAAATTGACTAACACACCTTGGTGATCCAAATTGACTAACACACCTTGTTGATCCAAATTGACTAACACACCTTGTTGATTCTCTGTCCGACACCGTGTCTGACATCATATCCGACACCATGTCCGGCATCATGTCTGACAGTTGACACACACCTATTCTTTGTCCCTATCCCTTTTGCTAGGGATGGGGGCAAAGTTTTTTTTGAAAAAACTTTGGCTAGGCTTTTAGAATGGATGGTGTTGATAATGTTGGTGTTATCCGTGGTGAGGGATGCGGAATGCGTCATTTTTGAAGAGGTGTGGCGGAAAATGTTGAAAAAAATATGGCAAAAAGTTTTCATAGTTGAAAATAAAGTTGTAATTTTGCATCGCTTTTGAGGGAGATAAGTACTCAAGAGAATGACTGCTTCAGTAGCTCAGTTGGTTAGAGCACCTGACTGTTAATCAGGGGGTCGTTG
>CAYQMV010000041.1:0-18940 GCA_964418705.1 uncultured Sangeribacter sp. | reverse complement strand
CCCGTTATTTTGGCGCGGAGCCTGTCCTCCCCTCGTTGCGCGGAGCCTGTTCGCAAAGAAAGCCCTCGTTGCGCGGAGCCTGTTTGCGCACATGCGCAAAGCGCATGCTCCCGGTGTCTGTGTGCCGTGTCCGTGCGCTGCCGAGCCTTATCGGCGCAAGCGTAGCGGCGCCCGTGCGCTCCCGCCTTTTTCCAATCAGCTTTAATAAAAATTAATCTTTACCATTTATGAGTAAGAAATCCTTATACATGGCGGCGCTGTTCGCGTCGCTATGCGCGGTGTCCGCATCCGCCGGCAATGAAGCCGGTAACGGTGTCGGCAACGGAGCCGCGGCATCCGCCGGCACTGACGCGGCGATGACCCTCGACATCAGCCGGGTGCTGGAGCTTGTCGCCGAGCGCAACAGCGCCGTGGCGGCAGCGCGCCGCGGCGTCAGCGTCGCCGGACAGGGCATCAACACCGCCAACGCCGCCAAGCTACCCGACATCAACGCCGCCCTCTCGGTCAACTACCTCGGCGACATAACCATCCTCGACCGCGACTTCACCAACGCCACCCGCGCCCCGATGCCGCACCTCGGCAACAGCCTCGAACTATCCCTCTACCAGCCCGTCTACTCCGGAGGGGCGATCACCGCCGGAGTGGAACTGGCGAAATCCGCCAGCCGCCTATCGCTCAACACGCTCGAACAGACGCGCCAGACAATGGGCATCCAAGCCGTAGGCTGCTACCTCGAGCTATTCAAAGCCTCCAACCTGTTGGGTGTCTACGATGAGAACATCGCCATCACCGAGAAACTCATCGCCGAGATGCGGGCGCGCCACCAAGAGGGCGTGGTGCTCAAAAACGACATCACCCGCTACGAGCTGCGCCTATCCTCGCTCAAATACGACCGCCTCACCCTCGCCAACCGCATCGCCGTGCTCAACCACGACCTCTGCGTGCTGCTCAGCCTCCCCGACGGCACCGCCATAACCACCGACATCGACTCCGACCTGCGCTCCCTCCCACTCTTGCAGACAAAGGAACACTGGCGCGAGTCGTCGGCGCGGAACTCCCTCGCGCTGAAAGCCCTCGACATACAAAAGGATATGAACCTCCAACGCCGCAAAATCATCAAAGCGGAATACCTGCCGAAAGTGGGGCTCGTCGCCGGCGACAAACTCAGCGGTCCGATCGACTTCGAAATCCCCGTGATCAACAACAACTACAACTTCTGGTACGTGGGCGTGAGCGTGCAGTACTCCCTCTCGTCGCTCTTCAAGACCCCCAAGAGCGTGCGCCAAAACCTGCTCGAATATGAGGAGATCACCGCCGGGAAAGATGCAGCCGCCGACAACCTCGAACGCGCCATCGACAACAGCTACACACTCTACACGCAAGCCTACGACATGCTCGCCACCGAGGAGAAGAACGTGGAACTCGCCGCCGAGAACTACCGCGTAGTGGAGAACCGCTACAACAACCAACTCGCCCTGCTCACCGACATGCTCGACGCGTCAACCGCGAAACTCGACGCCGACGTGCGACTCGTCAACGCCCGCGTGAACATCATCTACTACTACTATCAACTCAAATACAATTCAAACACGCTTTAAAAGCTAAATCAAAAAGCTAAATTCAAAAGCCAAAACAAGCTCTAAAAGCTAAAAAACACAATACAAAGAAAATGAAACAGAAGACACGCAGAATGCTGCAAAACATAGGTGTGCTCATCCTCATAGCCCTGGGCTTGGGATGGGTGTGCCACCGCTTCATGGGGCTCAGCTCCACCACCTACACCGACAACGCGCGCACGGAGTGCCAGATAGTGCCGGTGATCAGCCGCGTCCAGGGATTCATCAAAGAGATACGCTTCGACGACTACACCCGGGTACACCGCGGCGACACGCTCGTGATCCTCGAAGACGCCGAGTTCCGCCTACGTCTGGCACAGGCACAGGCGGACCTTCAAAACATCACCTCCGGCAAAGGGGTGATCAGCAGCTCCATCAACACCATACAGAGCAACGCCACCGTCTCCGACGCGTCCATGGCGGAGGTGGCGACCCTCGCCGACAACGCGCGCCGCGACTACGAACGCTACAAAGCCCTCCTCGCCCAAGAGGCGGTCACACAGCAGCAGTTCGATGCCGTGGAGACCAACTACAAAGCCCTCAAAGCCAAATATGAGACCCTAAAACGCCAAAAGGAGTCGACACTGATCTCCACCCAAGAGCAGACGCACCGCCTCGGACAGAGCGACGCCGGGATAGAAGCGGCGAAAGCGGCGATAGACCTCGCCAAACTCAACCTCTCCTACACCGTGATCACCGCCCCCTGCGACGGCTACACCTCCAAGAAAGACCTCCAGGCGGGACAGCTAATCCAGCCCGGACAGTCGCTCGTCTCCATCGTCGATGAGAGCGACATGTGGGTGATCGCTAACTACAAGGAGACTCAGACCGCCGACATGAAAATCGGCGACAAAGTGAGGATCACCGTCGACGCGATCCCCGGCGTGGAGTTCTCCGGCGAAATCACCGCCATCTCCAAAGCCACCGGGGCGAAATACTCCGTGATTCCACAAGACAACGCCACCGGCAACTTCGTGAAAGTGGAACAGCGCCTGCCCATAAAGATACGCTTCTCCAAAGATAACGACGCGAAAGCGATGAGCCGTCTGCGCGCCGGACTGAATGTGGAATGTAAAGTGGCTACAGAATGAGTTTCCCGAAAATGCCGCCGGTGAACTATATCCGGCAACTGCGCATGTTCAACGACTACGTCCCGCGGCGCGCGCGCTTCTGGACGATAGTCGTGTTCGCGCTCTTCTATCAATGCGTGGGGGGCGTGTACCTCGCCTCGCTCCCTCAGATGATGGGCGACACCGGATGGCTCTCCGAGGATGTGAACATGGCGAACTACTGCGCCCTGATCGGACTCAACATCATCTTCCCCATCCTCTTCCGCTGGAAATTCGGGCTCTTCACCCGTCAGCTCTTCTTCATCGCCTCCGGAGTGATCATCGCCTGCTCCGTGGGCGCGGTGTTCGTCACCTCCCCCGTGGCTCTGTGGGGTATATGCCTTGTGGCCGGCTACTTCAAGATGCTCGGAATGTTCGGATGCATCAGCACCATACAGCTCAACTTCACCCCCACGCGCAGCTTCCCCGTGTTCCTCCCCATCATCTATCTCCTCGTCTTGGGCGGAATGCTTATCTCGGGGACCATCAGCACCTACGTGACCTACTACTTCAACTGGCGCGCCATGAACCTCGTGATCATGGTCATGATGATCGCCATAGAAGCCGTCACCTACTTCTTCATGAAGCACGACCACCGCTCCGGGCCCCCCATCCCTCTGAAAGGGATTGACTGGCTAGGACAGACGCTATGGATCGCCGTGTGCGTGGTGGGCGCATGGGTCTTCACCTTCGGCGAACACTACGACTGGTGGAGCAGTCCGGAGATATGCCGCGGCTCATGCCTGTTCATCATCATCCTCGCCGCCACGATCATTTACTCGCACTATAAGAAGGAGCCGTTCATCCCCCTCCGGGCCTTTTGCTACCCCAAAGCGTGGATGATGATGCTCCTGCTCATGGGCACCGCCATAATCCAAGGGGGCGCGCACCTGCTCCACCCCACCCTCTTCGGCGGAGTGCTCAACTACGACTCCCTCAACCAAGCCTCGTTCAACATCCCCGAACTCTTCGGCGTGATCATGGGCGCGATCCTCGCATACTTCATCCTCGTGCGTTGGAAATGGACGGTGAAGCGGTACCTCTTCCTCACCTTCTTTTTCCTCACCTACTACGCCCTCTCGATGTTCTATATGTGCGACACCGCCACCGACAAGGAGACGATGTATCTCGCCATCTTCGCCTTCGGACTCGCCGAGGTGCTAATGGAGAACATCGCCACCTATTATCTGTCGCAGAACATACCCTTCCAGCACTTCTTCATGAACATCACCATCATAGGATTCGTCAGGTGCGGCTTGGGAAGCTCCGCCGCCGGGGCGATAGCGCACCGCGTCTTCAACCGGTCGCTCGCGAAAAACTATCTCATAGCCTCGGAGAGCATCGACATGAACAGCGTCTCCGACCAAGCGATGCAGTTCTACAACACCCACAGCCTACTCATGGCGATGAAGGAGACCTACGGCATCTTCGTGTTCCTGGGCGTGGCGCTTCTGCTGATAGTGCTCGTCTCCAACTTCCGCGGCGGCATCAAGCAGTTCGTCCCGCGGCTCGTCGCCGTGGCGCGCTGGATGACACGCAAGAACGCCCCCGACCCCATGGCGCAATAACGCATGGCGCTATAACACACGGTGCGATAACACACGGTGCGATAACAAAGGTGTGGGATTATGCGGTATATTCACAGAGAAAGGGGGCGAATGGATGGAAAAATTTGAAATTTTCAAAGCATATCTTTGTCTATATCAATAATATTTCCTAAATTTGCCCCCGACTGTTGCAGATTTATAAAGTTATGAGATAAACCGTTACAGCTGTCAAATGATACGCCCCTACAGCTATCAGATGATATGCCATATTAATCGCATGAAATGTATCAAACATTAGAAATGTATTAAACTATTACAAAACAATAATGAGAAGAATTAAACGAACCATGCTGAAAGGACTCTTAAGCGTAGCCTTGACGGCGGGATGCGCGTTCGGCGCGTCAGCCACCACGCTATACCTGAGAACCACTTCGGCAGCAGACCGGTCCTTAGAGCTCGGAGAGATTGCGTCAATCTCTTTCAGCGACACCGCGGTGACAATCCTCCTCGCCGACGAGACGAAAATCGAAGTCCCCGCCAACGAGTTCACCTCCATCCGTTCCAATAACGGCTCGGGGTTGAGCACCTCCGTCATGCCCGTATTCGACGAAGCCGCATCCTGGAATATCTACACCCTCAACGGCGTATTCGTGGGCGTGGCTGACGACACCGATATCAAAGCCCTCCCCTCGGGTGTCTACGTGTTTAAATCAACATCCAAAACCTTTAAAGTGATTGTGCCATGAAGAAGAACGCGATGATCCTCCTCGCCGCGGCAAGCATCACGCTCGCCTACGGCGCCTCCGACAAGCTGTGGCTCACCAATGGCAACGTCACCATGGGCATTGAAGCCTCCGACCTCGACAGCATCTCCATAGACAAAGATGGCAACCTGCAAGTGGCGACACTCAACAACGGCACGCAAGTGCTCGGCAGCGCCAACGGATTCTCCGCCAAAGCGGCGGCGGACGACGCCACCGACGAAGTGCTGATCACCTACAACGGCGATGAAGTCTCCGTGGTCAACCCCTACGCGTTCAACGGCGTGCAAGTGACCGCCGACGGAGCCGACGTGGTGGTGAACGCCGACACCGAGAAAGCCGCCAAAGAGGTGGTCTACCGACTCACCGGAAAAACCACCACCGGCTCATTCAAAATATACTCCACCTATAAATTGGAGATCCTCCTCGACAACGCCGACATCACCAACGACAACGGCGCCGCCATCAACATCCAGACCGGCAAACGCACCACCATACGCGTGCCGGAGGGCACCACAAGCTCCTTGTGCGACTCCAAGAAATACTCCACCCCCAGCGGAGAGGATGAGAAAGCCACAATCTTCAGCGAAGGTCAGATAGAGTTCCGCGCCAAAGGAACCCTCAACGTCACCGGAACTAAGAAACACGCCATCTGCTCCGACGACTACGTGGACATCAAAAACACCAAAATCAACATTCTCAGCGCCGCCTCCGACGGCATCCACGCCAACGACTACGTGACCATGCAGTCGGGCACGCTGACAATGACCAACCTCGGCGGCGACGGCATCGACGCTGACGACGAGGGATATATCACCATGGAGGGTGGAAAAATGGACATCACCATCGCCGCCGACTCCAGCAAGGGACTCAAAGCCTCCGGCGGTGCCATCACGGTCAAAGGTGGCGAACTGAAGTTCACCATGACCGGCAACACCGTGATCAAAGACAACGAGCCCTCCTATTGCAGCGCCATCAAAGTCGGCAAGGACTTCACCATGGAGGGCGGCGACATCAACATCACCTCCACCGGAGAGGCTGGAAAGGGAATCTCCGTTGACGGCAACGCCTACTTCAACGGTGGAGCCGTGAAGATTGACGTTTCCGGCAAAGGCGGCACCTTCACCACAGCCTCCAGCACCACCGACTCCTACGCCGCCAAGTGCATCAACGTGGAGAAAGACGCGGTGATCCTCGGCGGAGAGTTCACCCTCGACACCCAAAGCACCGCCACCGGCGGCAAATGCTTGAAAGTGGACGGAACGCTGGTGATCGGCGACGAGAACCAAGGGCCAACCATCAAAGCCACCACACGCGGCAACCAATTCAGCGTAGGTAGCGGCAACACCGGCTACTGGGCACCCGCGACAGGCCCCGGCGGCGGGGGTCCCGGCGGCGGCATGGGCGGCGGCGGCGGTTGGAACAACAACAGCGACCACTGCAACCCCAAAGTGATACGCGTGGGCGGAAACTTCACCATCAACAACGGTGACTTCGACCTCGCCTCCACCGCGACCACCGAAGGAGGCGAATGTCTCGAAAGCAAAGCCACCCTCAACATCAACGGCGGTAACATCGCCTGCACCTCCTACGACGACTGCATCAACGCCTCCACAGCGATAAACATCAACGGCGGAAACATCTATTGCTATTCCACCAACAATGATGCCATCGACTCCAACGGCAAGCTCACCGTCGCCGGCGGCGTGATCATCGCCCTCGGCTCGCAAAGCCCCGAATGTGGTCTTGACTGCGACGCCAACTCCAACTTCACCCTAAAGGGTGGTACGATAGTGGCTGCCGCCGGATCCAACAACACTCCCTCCGGCTCCGGCACCTCGCAGCGCGTGGTCTACACCTCCACCACTCTCAACACCTCCACCAACTACACCTTCACCGATGCCAGCGGAAACTTCCTCCTCAACTTCCGCTCACCGATAAACTTCAGCTACTCCGCGAACTTCATGGTGTCGTCACCCTCGATGACCGCCACCGGACAAAGCGTGAAGATGTACACCGGAGCCACCGTCAGCGGCGGCGAGACATTCCATGGCTTGACCACGGGTGCCTCCTACACCGGAGGCTCGCTCAAGAGCACGCTGACCACAAGATAACCCCAAATTAGATAATGTGGCGCCATATTAGGAAAGCGCCATATTATGAGGGTGCCAAATTAGATAGTGTTTCATTTATAATATTTAATTCAAAAGTACCACATTAGAGTTAAAATTGATATTTGTTTAAAATTTCCACACTCCAGTGGAACAAACTGAGTATTTCAATTATGCAAGAAGTCGCTACCGGGAGGCAGCGACTTCTAATTTTTAGGAAAGGGATGTGGTAAGGCTTACTGTGGTGAGGCTTCTTCCATCATAAATTCATCGGCGATATATTTGGTGCTGAAAAGGTAAAGTCCGGTGCGTTTATCGTGGAGATCGGAGCATGTGCGGCTGCCGTAAAACAGCGATAACGCGGAGGAGGGCGTAATGTCAAGACGGCGCGATAATTCCGCCGCCACGCATCCTATCTGCATTCCCATTATAACGTCCTGCACATCCCCTGATTTAAGTACATCCTCATTTTGCGCGTTCATAGCCTATAAATTTCATATATTTTTCCACCAATGTTTGCTTCAAGAGACATATCTGATTGTTCGGTTGGAACAGCGACAACCGCTTAAGCGCCGCCTCCATATCCAACAGGCCTCCTATATAAAGATTTATTGTGTCGATGACCCGGTCGTCAGCCACACCACCCTCCACATAGTCATAATCCTTATATGCGGAGCCTCCATCTCTGTTAGCCACAATAAAATTTAGCCATTGCTCATCGTAAGCGGTGAATATCAAACACCTATAGGATGCCAAAATCGCTTCTCTGTCCAATTCATATACATTGATTATGGCGTCGGAGTCGCGCTTAAACGCCACCGACTTCGCCCAACGCTCAGCCTGTTTTCTTAAATCGGTGACATAAAAACCCTTGCCGAAATCAAGATTATCCCTCCCGATTCCACAATTAGGTTTTTCCACCACCATAGCCGAGCCATGATAAACTATGACACTCATCTTTTTGCCGCTTTTTCCCTATTGGTTAGACATTCCACCACATCGTCTATCAGATGGGTACGGCTCTCCAGATGGAGCACATCATAGAATTCCATGATATACTTGTCAATTAAATCCTCTTTTTTTAAACGGGAATATGCCTCATGGTAGCCTATGCCCAAACGGCGGGCGACCCCCTCCACGCATGAAGAGGCGAATGAGAGCATAATCTCTGTCGGGCTTAGTTGCATAAACTTCTGCATACGTTCAGTAATTTGTCATTAATTTCGCTGTCATGGCAAAGATAGCAATTATCTTTGAACTCTCAAAATTCCAAAACCAATCCACCTCCTATCATTCTTATCAACCCTCTCCCTCCTATCCGGCTCCCTCTCCTTCAGGAGAGGGCCGGGGTGAGGCTTCTTTGCCGGGGTGAGGCTTCTAAAAAAAAATGGTGGCGGAGCATTGAGCTTCGCCACCATAAGTATCAATGGATGTGCTTTAATCAATATTAGATGATGCCTTGAGCCATCATAGCGTCAGCCACCTTCATGAAGCCGGCGATGTTAGCGCCCTTCATGTAGTTAACATATCCGTCAGCTTGTTTACCGTATTGAACGCAGCTTTCGTGGATATCGCTCATCATTTGATGGAGTTTAGCGTCAACCTCAGCGGCAGACCATTGCAAGTGCTCAGCGTCCTGGCTCATTTCAAGGCCGGAAACACCTACACCGCCGGCGTTAACAGCCTTGCCCGGAGCGTAGATAGTCTTGTTGGCGATGAAAGCGTCGATAGCCTCAGGGGTGCAACCCATATTGGAGACCTCAGCGCAGATGAGGACGTTGTTGGCGATAAGTGCTTTGGCGTCAGCCTCACCGAGCTCGTTTTGAGTAGCGCAAGGAAGAGCGATATCTACCTTCTGCTCCCAAGGTTTCTTGCCGGCGAAGAATTGAGAACCGGGGAACTTATCGGCGTAAGGAGCGACGATGTCGTTGCCGGAAGCACGAAGTACGAGCATATATTCAATCTTCTCGTCGTTCAAGCCGGCGGGATCGTAGATATATCCGTCAGGACCGGAGATAGTAACGACTTTACCGCCGAGTTCAGTAGCTTTCTTAGCAGCGCCCCAAGCCACGTTGCCGAAACCGGAGATGGCGATAGTTTTGCCACAGAGGTCTTGGTTAAGGGTTTTGAGGATGTTTTGAACGAAGTAGAGAGCGCCGTAGCCGGTAGCCTCGGGACGGATACGTGAACCGCCGAAGGAGAGGCCTTTGCCGGTGAATGTGCCGGTGTTCTCACGAGCGAGTTTTTTGTACATTCCGTACATGTAGCCCACTTCACGACCACCTACGCCGATATCGCCGGCGGGTACATCGCGGTCGGGACCGAGGTTGCGCCACAACTCAAGCACGAAAGCTTGGCAGAAACGCATGATCTCAGCGTCGGATTTGCCGCGGGGGGAGAAGTCGGAACCACCTTTACCGCCACCCATGGGGAGTGTGGTAAGAGCGTTTTTGAATGTTTGCTCGAAACCGAGGAATTTGAGGATAGAGAGGTTTACAGAAGCGTGGAAACGGATACCACCTTTGTAAGGGCCAATGGCATTGTTGAATTGCACGCGATAGCCGATGTTGTTTTGCACTTCGCCTTTGTCGTCTACCCAAGTGACGCGGAATGTGAAGATGCGATCCGGCTCTACCATACGTTCGATAATGCGGGCCTTTTCGAATTCAGGGTGCTGGTTGTAAACTTCTTCTACAGAGAGGAGCACCTCTTTCACTGCTTGAAGATACTCTTTTTCACCAGGATGTTTGGCCTCAAGGTTGGCCATGATTTCTGAAATATTCATGTTTTTACCGTTTTAGATTTATGGTTAAAAATGTTTTTTATTTCTGTGGCAAAAGTACAACTTATATTTTAAACGGCAAAGAGTTTTGGCAATAATTTTTTAAAAAGATTTTGTCATTTTGCTTTTGCGCAAGTCGGTTTATTTGCGATGGAGGGTCTACTTGCTTGATTATTGATTAATTAAAAAGAAAGGGAGCCTCCGTCAGGAAGCTCCCTAAAGCATCAAGATTTATTATTATAATATCTTATTTTTGAGTGAAAATTACGATACGGTTCCAATCGTTGGTGCTGTAAGGCTGAACATCGGAGCCATCATAGTTGATGGTGAGACGGTCGCGATCGATGCCGTATTTGTTTACGAGAGCGTTGGCAACAGCGTTGGCGCGGCGCTCAGAGAGTTTCAAGTTGTACTCGGAAGTACCGGTGCCGCGGTCAGCGTAACCTACGATAGTAACATTCTCGTTGGGGTTAGCTTTGAGCCACTCAGCCATGTTGTAGACGTTAACCTCCTCAGTAGGCATGATCTTATCAGAGTTGATAGTGAAGCGAACTGTAGTCATCAAAGGAGCGTTCACGCAATCTTTTTGTACGGATACTTTGGGCTCGGGGCAGGGAAGTTGAGCTTGGAGGGCGGCAACTTGCTGTCCGCAGTTGATGAGTTGGTTGCGGAGGTCGTTAACTTGACCGTTGAGAGCGGCGATTTGGTTAACGTAGTCGCACTCGTTGTAAGTGCTCCAGCCGCGACCGCCGATGTTGAAGTTGAATCCACCGATAGCGGAAACGTTAGCCTCGATGGGGTTGCCATAGCTGCAATTGTTCCAGTTGTCGCCGTAGAAAGTAGCGCGTGCCTCAGCGAAGAAGTCAACATATTTGCAAAGACGGAAACGGAAATTCAAACCTGCGGAAACGGGCAAAGACCAAGTCTCGTCTTTGATGCCTTTGTCGCCGGTGCCGCCGATTTTGCTGCCGGCGGCGAAAGTGCCGTCACCTTTATGTATTCTCCAAGCGTAATCGCCACCAACACCTACGAAGGGGATGATGCTGAATACGCGGTTGGGGTTAACGCCGCCGATAGAGTTGAACATATCCCACATCAACTCAGCGTTGACGTTGACATGTTTAGCGTGTGTCCAGCCTTGAGCGTCCGCTGCGGTGGGGTTGTCCCAGTGCAAGGAACCGCCGAGGGCGTTGATGCGGAATCCCAAATAGGGTGAGAACCAACGGCCGAAACCGAAGTTGTAGGTCATAGTGAAGCTTTGTTTGTCGATCGCGTCGCGGTCAGCTTTCACGCCTACGCCTCTCTCTACGAAAGGTTGGTTAACACCGGCACCCACTTGGATGAACCAGTTGTTGCGCCAATTTGAGAAATAATGATTTGTGTTGTCGCAGTTGAACTCAGTTACGGTAACTGCATCATCCACGTAAGTGGTTTGAGCGTCTGCCGCTTGGGGAGCAACCAACGCTGCGCAGCCCAATGCTGCTAAACAGTAAAGGTTTCTGAACTTCATAATAATCTCATTTATTGTTACTTGATGTTTTCTATTTTATATTTTCGTTACCACGCACAACCGACTAAGTTGCCGATCTATATGGCGATAATCTTTGCAAAGTTATAAATTATTTTAATTAAAACCAAATTATCCACTTTTTTTTCTTCATTAGTTTCCAAAAAAGTTTGTGCGGCAACGACTTACCGCTTTTCGTATGATAACACCCGAACCCCCGTTTTTGTTCACGTGGCCCCATCTTTTAGCGCGTTCCCCGCCATTTTCCCCTCCACACGGCGGTGCTTTGGCGAATTTTCGCCGGATATTTGTGAAATCAAGCAGTTTTTCGTAATTTCGCATGAACTTTTACGGCAGTCTATGCGAAAGTCCCATATCTATTGCATCAAAATAGAAAATAAGAGCAAGCTGGAGAATGTGGCGAGCGTTGAAATCACGCGCGCGAAAGCGGTTCTCTTCGGCGCGGCGGCGATGATCCTCATCCTCGCCCTCGCCACTCTTATCCTCCTATGCACCCCTCTGTGGAGCCTGCGCTCGCGCCAGCTCTCCCCCGACGAAAGGCGCACCTCGATCGACGCGCTGCTGCTTCTTGACTCGCTCAAGACACAGGCGGAGCGCAACGACGCGTTCATCGCCAACCTCCTCGACGCGCTCAACCCCGACAGGATACCGGCGGACTCCGCCGCGTTCAGCGGCACCCCGAAGGAGTACCCCGTCGACTCGCTCAAAGAGCGGTCGCTGATTGAGCAGTCGTTTGTGGCGCGCATGGACGACAAGGAACGCTACAACATCTCCGTGCTCGCCCCGCTGGCGGCGGAAGACGTGGAGTTCTACGACATCTCCGCGGGCATGGTGCAGACAAAGCATAGCATGGGCAAAGAGACCGCGGAGATCATCATCACCACCGGACACACCGTCAACGCCCCCTCCGACGCGAGGGTAGTCGACGCGTACTACTCCCCCACCGAACGGGGCTACGCCGTGGTGCTGCAACAGCAGAAAGGGTTCGTCACCCGTTTCAGCGGTCTCGGCACGCTCCTCGTCAAACGCGGCGACAACGTGGAGGGGGGCGAGGCCATCGCATACGGCAACGCCGTCTCCTCCTACCGGAAAGGTACGATACGCGTGGAAATGTGGCACAACGGGCATCCGCTGATCCCCGGAGACTATATCTTCCACCATGCCAACCCGGATGAGTACGCCAACCCATCGGGTCCCGGCTCCTCGAATTTAAATACGTCTAATACCACGGCTAATTTAAATACGAACAATTAATGCTATTACGAACAGTGAAAGAAACTAAGAATATAGCCGTGCTCGGCAGCACCGGCAGCATAGGGACACAGACACTCGACATCATCGCGGAATACCCCACGCGCTTCCGGGCATATATGCTCACGGCGCTGAAGAACTGGGAGCTTCTGGCGAGACAGGCCCGTGAGTTCCTCCCCGCGAAAGTGGTGATCGCCGACGACCGCTACTACGCACCGCTGAGCGAAGCCCTCTCCGACCTGCCCATAGAGGTACACTCCGGCATGGGCGCCATAGAGGACCTCATGGAGGATCCCGAAATAGACACCGTGGTGGCGGCGTTGGTGGGCTACAGCGGACTCCCCTCCGCCCTCAAGGCGGCGCACCGCGGCAAAATCCTCGCCCTCGCCAACAAAGAGACACTCGTGGCGGGAGGGGCGCTCATCACCAAAGAACTCGCCCTCTCCGCCGCGAAAATTATCCCCGTCGACAGTGAACACTCGGCGATATTCCAGTGTTTAGAGGGTGAGAGCATCGCCGCCGCCGACAAAATCATACTCACCGCCTCCGGCGGGCCTTTCCGCACAAAGACCCTCGAGGAGATGCAACGCGTCACCGTGGCGGACGCGCTCAAACACCCCAACTGGAACATGGGCGCGAAAGTGACCATAGACTCCGCGTCGATGATGAACAAAGGTTTTGAAATGATCGAGGCGCACTGGCTCTTCTCGTGTCCCCCCTCGAAAATAGAAATCGCCGTCCATCCGCAATCCATCGTCCACTCGATGGTGCAGTTCACCGACGGCTCCATAAAAGCGCAGTTGGGAGTGCCCGATATGCACCTTCCCATACGCTACGCCCTCGGATACCCCACGCGTCTGCCCTCGCGCCGTCAGGAGCTGAAGCTTGAGCAATACAGCCAGCTCACCTTCGAAGCCCCCGACCCGCGCAAATTCCCGCTCCTCGGCTTCGCCTTCGACGCCATTGAGATGGGGGGAAACATGCCGTGCGCCATCAACGCCGCCAACGAAATCGCCGTCGACGCGTTCCTGCATGAGAAAATCAGGTTCATGCAGATGCCCGAGCTGGTGCGCCGCGTGATGGACGAGACACCGTTCATCATCTCCCCCACCTACGACGACATCATCGCCACCAACGCCGACGCACGCCGGCGCGCGATGGAAAAACTCTCCGAATATTAAGCTCTCCTCATGTCAACCTCTAACCGATACACCTTATAATATAAGCATAACTAAGACCCATTAATGGAAACATTCTTGATCAAAGCGGCGCAGCTGATACTGGCGTTCGCGATTTTGGTGATAATTCATGAATTCGGACACTTCCTCTTCGCCCGCATCTTCGGTGTGAGGGTGGAGAAGTTCTACATATTCTTCAATCCCTGGTTCTCCCTCTTCAAATGGAAGCCCAAGCGTCTGCGCGAGCTCGAGGCTGAGGAGGAGCGCGCCGCCAACGGCGAAAACGCACAGGGAGCGCCACAAGCAACCGCGCCTAAAAAACGCCGCGGCTCCTTCTGGGGCGAGACCCAATACGGCATCGGCTGGCTCCCCCTGGGCGGCTACTGCAAGATCGCCGGAATGATCGATGAGTCGATGGACACCGAGCAGATGGCACGCGAACCCCAATCATGGGAGTTCCGCTCCAAACCGGCGTGGCAACGCCTGCTGATAATGGTGGCGGGAGTGCTCTTCAACTTCATCCTCGCCATACTCATCTACGCCGGCATCGTCTTCACCTCCGGTGAGAAATACGTGCCCCTCAACGCCGCCACCGACGGCATGCTCTTCAGCGAGGCCGCCCACGCCGTGGGATTCCGCGACGGCGACCGTCCCCTCTACGCCGACGGGACACCGCTGACCGAACCCTCCGAGGCGCGTACGCGCATGATCCAAGCGAAAACGGTGACGGTGCTCCGCGGCGTCGACACCGTCGACATAGCGATCCCGGAGAAGTTCCTCTTCGCCCTCGACGAGGAGAGCAAAGACTCCTCCGCGCCCTTCAAGTTCATGACCTACAGCTTCCCGGCGCGCGTCACCCAAGTGGCTGCCGGCGAAGGGGCTGAAAAAGCGGGTCTGAAAATAGGCGACGACATAGTGGCTATCGACAGCGTCGCCACCCCCGACATACTCTCATTCCTCACCACCCTCGAGGGACACTCCGGCAAGCAAATCACCGCCACGGTGCTCCGCGACAACGGCGCCGGAGCGAAAGATACGCTCATGCTCCCCATCCGGCTCAACTCCGCCTCCAAAATGGGCATCGGGCTGGAACTCGACCCCTCCGCGTTCTTCAAATACGAAGAGAAAGAGTACGGCGTGTTTGAGTCCATCCCCCGCGGCATAGAATTGGGAGTCAACAAGCTCACCTCATACGTGGGGTCGCTGAAGCTCGTGTTCACCAAAGAGGGCGCTCAGAGCATCGGCGGATTCGGAGCGATAGGGAGCATCTTCCCCGAGAAATGGGACTGGCTGGCGTTCTGGAACATCGCCGCGTTCCTCTCCGTGGCTCTCGCGTTCATGAACATACTCCCCATCCCCGCCCTCGACGGCGGACACGTCCTCTTCCTCCTCTACGAGGTCATCACGCGCCGCCAGCCGAGCGTCAAATTCATGGAGAAAGCGCAGATGGTGGGCATGGCGATACTCCTTGTGCTCCTCCTCTACGCCAACGGAATGGACATAATCAGATTGTTCAAGTAGAATACATTCAGATAAGTTAATAGAGTTATGACGAAAGTAATTACACTCAAAAAAGGTAAAGATGAATCTTTGCAACGCCGCCACCCCTGGGTATTCTCGGGGGCGATAGCCACGCTCCCCAAAGACTTGGAGGAGGGTGACCTGGTGGTTGTGAAGAATCATGAGAACGAAGTGATGGGTGTGGGACACTACCAGATCGGAAGCATCGCCGTGCGCATGCTCGAGTTCGGAGTGGAGGAACTCCCGGAGGATTTCTTCGCCACACGCTTAATCAACGCATGGAATCTCCGTGCCACTCTCGGACTTATCCGCGACGACAACAACTGCTTCCGCCTTGTCCACGGCGAGGGCGACTTCCTCCCGGGACTCATCGTGGATGTCTACAACGACACCGCGGTGATGCAGGCGCACTCCCCCGGTATGCACTTCTGCCGCAACGAGGTGGCGGGGGCCCTCACGGAACTCCCGGGGCTCCCCATCAAAAACGTCTACTACAAAAGTGAGACGACGCTCCCCTACAAGGCGCACCTCGACCCCGAAAACGACTACCTCACCGGCAGCTACGAGGGCAGCGTGGCGGTGGAAAACGGGCTTAAATTCAACATCGACTGGCTCCGCGGTCAGAAAACGGGATTCTTCGTGGACCAACGCGACAACCGCCAGCTCCTCGGGAAATACGCCAAGGGACGTGAGGTGCTCAACATGTTCTGCTACACCGGAGGTTTCTCGGTCTACGCCATGCGCGGCGGCGCGAAAAAGGTACACTCCGTCGACAGCTCCTCCAAGGCCATCGCCCTCACCGACGCGAACATCGACCTTAACTTCCCCGGCGACAACAGACACACCTCCTTCGCCACCGACGCGTTCCGTTTCCTCGCCGACATGGAGAAGGACACCTACGATCTGATTATCCTCGACCCCCCGGCGTTTGTCAAACACCGCGGAGCGCTCAAAAACGGACTCACCGGCTACCGCCGCATCAACGCCAAAGCGTTCGAGAAAATCCGCAAGGGGGGCATCCTCTTCACCTTCTCTTGCTCACAGCTGGTCACCAAAGAGATGTTCCGTCTGGCGGTCTTCAGCGCCGCCGCACAAGCGGGCAGACGCGTCAGAATACTCCACCAGCTCACCCAAGGCCCCGACCATCCCGTCGACATCTGCCACCCGGAGGGGGAATACCTCAAAGGACTCGTGCTTTACGTGGAATAACATCCCCGGCAAGCTTCCAAACAGGCGGCTATAAATAAATAAAAACTATAAAAATATAAACCTGAAAAACCACAGAACCAAAATGAAAGGAATAGTGGCAACATTATTATTAGGCTCGGCAGCGATCATGCCGATGCGCGCCGACAAGGCCAACGACTTCAACTATCATGTCGACAAATTCGCCGACATAGAAGTGCTCCGCTATCAAGTGCCGGAGTTCGAGTCGCTCACCCTCAACCAAAAGAAAATGCTGTATTACCTCTCCGAGGCGGCGCAAATGGGCCGCGACATCATCTGGGACCAAAACGGCAAATACAACCTCCAAATACGCACTCTGCTGGAGAACGTGTATCTGAACTTCAACGGCGACAAATCCTCCGCCGACTACAAGGCTTTCGAGCAATACCTCAAGCAGGTCTGGTTCGGCAACGGCATATACCATCATTACTCCAACGACAAATTCGTGCCGGGATTCAGCCGCGAGTTCCTCGAAGCGCAGATCAAGCAGCTCCCCTCCTACCAGCAGCCATGCTGCTCCTTCCTCCTCGACGTGATCTTCGACCCGACGCTCCTCGCCAAGAAGGTGAACCAAGACGGCAGCCAGGACGTGGTGGCGACCTCCGCGGTCAATCTCTACGATGATGTGACCCAAGAGGAGGTGGAGGCTTTCTACAATGCGAAGAAGGATCCCAACGACACCACCCCCATCTCCTACGGGCTCAACGCCAGAGTGGTGAAGAAAGATGGTAAAATCACCGAGGAGGTCTACCACCTCAACGGACTCTACGGCGACGCCATAGCCAAAATCATCTATTGGCTCGACATGGCAAAATCCGTGGCTGAGAACCAAGCGCAGCGCGACTGCATCACCAAGCTCATCGACTACTACGTCACCGGCGACCTCAAGCTCTTCGACGAGTACTCCATCCTCTGGGCTGAAGACACCACCTCGAAAGTGGACTTCGTCAACGGCTTCATCGAGAACTACAACGACCCGTTGGGCATGACAGGCTCATGGGAGTCATACGTGAACTTCAAGAACGAGAAATCGTCGCAGCGCACCATGACCATCTCCTCCAACGCGCAATGGTTTGAGGACCACGCCCCCATCAACCCCAAATACCGCAAGCCCAACGTGAAGGGTGTGTCGGCGAAGGTGATCACCGCGGCGATGCTCGCCGGCGACGCGTTCCCCGCGTGCGCCATAGGCATCAACCTCCCCAACGCCGACTGGATCCGCGCGCAACACGGCTCCAAATCGGTGACTCTGGAGAACATCACCGAGGCATACGAGATGGCATCCCACGGCAACGGATTCAATGAGGAGTTCGTAATCGATGAGCCCACGCGCAAGCTCATCGAGGATTACTACTACATCACCGATATGCTCCACACCGACCTGCACGAGTGCCTCGGACACGCTTCCGGACAGCTCATGCCGGGTGTTGACCCCGACGCGCTCAAGGAGAACGGCAGCGCCCTCGAAGAGGCGCGCGCCGACCTGTTCGCGCTCTACTATCTCGCCGACCCGAAGCTCCTGGAGCTTGGCATCCTCGACAACCCCGAGGCTTACAAGGCGGAATACTACCGCTATATGCTCAATGGTCTTATGACGCAGCTCAACCGCATCGAGCCTGGCAAGGATATCGAAGAGGCCCACATGCGCAACCGCCAGCTCATCGCCAAGTATGTGCTTGAAAACGGCAAGAAAGACAAAGTGGTGGAGCTGGTGAAGAAAAACGGCAAGACTTTCGTGAAAATCAACGATTATAAGAAGATGCGCACGCTCCTCGGCAATCTCCTCGCGGAGATCCAACGCATCAAGAGCGAGGGCGACTACGCCGGCGGCAACGCGCTTATCCAGAAGTACGCCGTGAAAGTGGATCAGAAACTCCACAAGGAGGTGCTCGACAGAATCGCGAAGCTCAACATCCCGCCCTACCGCGGTTTCGTGAACCCCGTCTACAAAGTGCAGCGCGACAGCAACGGCAACATCACCGACATCACCCTCGACTACACCGAGAGCTACGTCGACCAGATGCTGCGTCTCAGCCGCGACTACTCCCCTCTGACCAAATAGCATCCCCCATCCCTCATGATAAAGGTGCCCGTCCCCACGGGCACCTTTTTTCATGCCGCGGAGCCACGGCGACCATTGAAAACTGTGATTTCGGAGCAGAAAATCCGCTGAAAAATGTGATTTCGGAGTCCCAAATCCATTGAAAAATGTGATTTTTCAGTGAAAAAAGCTTTGTAAAATGTGATTTTTGAACTATATTTGCATTGTAAAATGTGATTTATGCTTAAACGGAAGATTGACAACATAC
>CAYQMV010000040.1:0-19642 GCA_964418705.1 uncultured Sangeribacter sp. | reverse complement strand
CTCAAGCAGGCGGCGAAAATTAACTTTGAAGGGAAGAATTTCCGCTCCGACATCGGTGCCGACCTTTTGAAGCTTATCAACTGATTTTGAATGGCAAACAGCTTTACAAATAAACTGACTTCTGTGGTAACGACAATTGCGTGGATAGCTATGGCTTTCTGCGCTTTTGTTTGGTTCCCCTTTCCCGAAAGCGACGGGGAGATGGGCATCTGCCTTCTCTCCCCGGAGGCGTGGGGGCTACCCCCGCTCCTCTCGTGGGGCATCAACGTGGCATTGATGTTCCTCATGTCGGTGACGTTGGCTATGGCTAACCGCCGCTACAACTTCATCCCCACCCCCTCCAACCTCTTCAGCGGGGCGTGGCTGATTATGGCGGGCACGAATATCGTGGTGGCGTCGCATCTATGCACCTCCACCCTCCTGGGCTTGGCGAACCTCCTCTGCATCATCACTCTGATTTCGCAGTATGGGCAAAGCTCATTCACCCGCGGTATCTTCTTCATCGCCTCCACCCTCGCCTGGGGGTCGATGTTCCAATACTCTTTCCTCTTCTTCATCCCCGTCTACGCCGTGTGCGCCGCCGTGTTGAAGCTATTCCATTGGAAGGAGTTCATGGCGATGCTCATGGGTGTCGCCACCCCCTATATCATCCTCCTCGGGCTTGGCGCGGTCTCTCCGGAGCAGTTCTATATGCCCCGGATTTCATACCTCTGGGACGCGTTTAAGGGTGAGCCGGAGAGTGTGGTGCTTATTGTCATGGCGGGTGTGACGGCGCTGTGGACGCTCCTCCTCGCTCTGCGCAACTTCATCCCTCTGATGACCGCGAGCACCGCCGTGCGCGCTTACAACGTTTGCGTGACACTCCCGGGGCTGGCGATGCTCATACTCATGATGGTCGACTACGGCAATTTCATGGCTTACTATCTCTCCCTTGCCATGATCGGCGCCATCCAGCTCGGTTATCTCACCGCCTTCGGAAGCCGCCGCGTCTCCCCGCTCCCATATCTCATTCATTTAGCTCTTTACTTAAGTTTTTTCATACTTTCCTTGTACTATGGACTCGATTGACGACTCTAAACGTCCGCTTATATGTGCCGACGACAATATACCCTACCTCAAAGGTAGGCTTGAACCCTTCGCGCGTATGCGCTATGTGGACCAGGACGACTTCGCCCCGGAGATTGTGCGCGACGCTGACGCGATGATCATACGCACGCGCACGCGCTGCGACTATCCCCTGCTCCGCGGCTCCCGCGTGAAATTCATCGCCACCGCCACCATCGGCATGGACCAATTCAATATTCCGGCGTGCCGGGATATGGGAATCACCGTATGCAACGCTCCGGGCTGCAACGCCCCCGCCGTGAGCCAATATGTGTGGGCGTCGCTCCTCCACCTCGGCGTGGACCCCGCACATGCGACGATAGGCATCATTGGGCACGGCAACGTAGGCTCCATCGTGCAGCAGTGGGCTGACCTCCTCGGCGCGCGCACGCTTATCTACGACCCCTTCAAGGAGGAGGAGCTGAGGAAAGACCCCGTGGCGAACGCCGCCATTCTAAGCCGCTACACCTCTCTCGACACCCTCCTCGCCGACAGCGACGCGGTCACTCTCCACACACCCCTCACGCGCTCAGGCGACCATCCCACTTTCCATCTGATTTCACGCCGTGAGTTCGACATCATGCGCCCCGGAACTATCTTCGTGAACGCCGCGCGCGGGCCCGTGGCTGACAACGACGCTATCAAATATGCCATCCGTGAACGAGGCGTGCGCGCCGTGATCGACTGCTGGGAGGGGGAGCCTAACCTCGACCTCGAACTCTTGGAGATGGTGGAGATAGGCACTTTCCATATCGCCGGATACTCCTTCGAGGGTAAGCAGCGCGCCACGCGCATGGCGGTTGAGGCGGTGGCTGACCATTTCGGCTTCCATCCCGACCTCTCCGACCTCGAGGGCCCCTATATCCCAAAAACGCACCTCGACCCGCGCAAAATCATGGCGGATTTCAACCCCTTCGCACTCACTCAGCGTTTGCGCCGCGAGCCGCACCTCTTCGATGCAAACCGCGCCGCTTACGAACTCCGCGCCGAAAGCTGAAAATACACCTAATTCTCGAATCCCCTGTTAAAAACAATCTCTAAACTCCTTTAATCAATGGCGAATAAACGTAAATTTTATGTGGTGTGGGAGGGACGCAACCCCGGAATCTATGATAATTGGGATGATGCCAAGGATCAGATCGATGGTTTCAAGGGCGCGCGCTATAAGTCGTTCACCTCCTTGACCGACGCCACCGAAGCGTTCCGCAGCGGTGCCGACTCTGTGGCGGAGGGTATCGCCAACCTCCTTCTGCATCTCGATGCCATAAACGCCGGAACCGCTCCGGAGGGGAGTGTCGCCCCGGCGATGGAACCGGAAGCTCCGGAGATGCCTTGGAAGGATATTCCCGAGGTTGTCGGCGACGCTATCGCCACCGACGCGTCATGCCTTGGAAACCCCGGCAAAATGGAGTACCGCGGCATCGACCTCGCCACCGGCAAGGAGATATTCCGTATGGGGGTCTTCGACGACTCCACCAACAATATCGGGGAGTACCTCGCCCTCGTCCATGCCCTCGCCCTGTGCAAGAAACTCGGCGTGAACCGCACCATCTACACCGACTCGAAGACAGCGTTGTCGTGGCTGCGTCGCCGCGGCTCGCGCTCACAGCTGCGGCGCACTCCCAAGAACGAACGTAGCTTCCAGCTCCTGGAGCGTGCCGACGCGTGGGTGAAAGCTAACTCCTGGGCCACCCCTGTGGTCAAATGGAACACTGAGGAATGGGGGGAGATTCCCGCCGACTTCGGCAGAAAATGACGGGGTGAGGCTTTTATGAAGGCTTTGCTACTCTCATCCGGCGCTTGCCGCGTCGCATACACCGCCGCCACCGCCGTTCCGGACTCCCTCGACGCGCAATATGCCGCGTGGCTTGATTCCGGGAAGCACGCCGGGATGGATTATCTCGCGCGGCATAGGGAGCTGCGCCGTGATCCCGCGACGCTTCTTGAGGGCGCGCGCACGGTGATTTGCGCCGCATTCAATTATTATCCCCCCGTGCGCCGCGATCCCGCGCTCCCTGAGATCGCTTTCTATGCTTACGGCATGGATTACCACGACGTGGTCAGAAAACGCCTTAAGCCGGTGCTGAAATATATCACCGACGACCTCGGCGCGCGCTGCCGCCTGTGCGTAGATTCCGCCCCCATCGCCGAACGATTCTGGGCGAGAAAAGCAAACCTCGGATTCATCGGCAGAAACGGCGCGCTTATCCTCCCCGGGATCGGCTCTTTTGTCTTCCTCGTGGAGATTCTGACGACACTCTCCCCCGAGGAGGTCGCGCTTCATTGGGATGATGACTCCGCACCTAAGGATATGGATGCTATGGATGCTGTCACTGAATCCCCTTCCGGGGATGAAAAAGGGATTATCTCCTGCTTGGACTGCGGTGCCTGCGTGAAGCGGTGCCCCACTGGCGCGCTCTGCGGCGATGGAACCCTCGACGCGCGGCGCTGCCTTAGCTATCTCACAATCGAACACTCCGGAGAGTTCTCCCCCGAACAGAAAAAAATACTCCAAAAGTTGCCCCGGATTCCTCTTTTTGGGTGCGACCTCTGTCTTAGGGTCTGTCCGCATAATATTAACCATCCCACCACCGACATCCCGGAGTTCTTTTTATTCCAAAATATGCATAATTTGTCGTATAGGGACATTGAGGAGATTTCCTCCCCGGAAGAGTTCTCCAAAATATTTTCTAAATCACCGATAAAGAGGGCAAAACTGCAAGGGTTGCGCCGCAATTTGGGGGGGGGGGTAGAAATAGAAAAACAATGAGTTAATACGGAAAAACTTTACAAAACTTAACAATAACTCTGTATATATCTAACATTCCTTAACAGAAAAACTGAATTTATATAAATTTCATGTTTTACTTTTGCAACTGTAAAATTTGAACTTATATTACAAAAAGAAAATAGACTCCAATAACTCGTACACTCACTATTGTTAAAGATAAGGATGTAAAATATGAGAAAAATGGATTGAACACTTGCCGCGGCTCGCCGTGGCAAAAAAGAAGGAAACACCTGAGAAGGCATTTCCTTCTTTTTGCATATATGGATTGAAATACTTATCTTTGTACGCGGACAATTTTTGTTTAGACAATTTTTGCTCAGACAATGTACGCAGAGAATCTGCTCAGAGAATCTGCTCAGACAATGTACGCAGAGAATCTGCTCAACAATTTATCAGACAATCCACACAGGCATCTCGATAGGCGATACGCCCGTGCTTGTGTTTCAAATAAATGAAAGCATGAAATATACAAGGATATTACTGAAGCTCTCGGGGGAGTCGTTGATGGGTAGCCGCGGCTACGGCATCGACCCGGAGCGTTTGGGCGCCTACGCGCGCCAGGTGAAAGAGATTAGCGACAGCGGTGTGCAGGTGGCTATAGTGATCGGCGGCGGCAACATTTTCCGCGGACTCTCCGGAGCCGCGCAGGGCACCGACCGCGTAAAGGGTGACCAGATGGGTATGCTCGCCACCGTGATCAACTCCCTCGCCCTCTCCTCCGCGCTCGAGAATATCGGCTGCAAATCGCAGGTCTACACCGCCATATCAATGTTCCCCATCGGTAAGCCCTACAGCAGCGCCGAGGTGAAGAATTACATCGCCGAGGGTGGCGTGGCGATCCTCAGCGGTGGCACCGGCAACCCCTATTTCACCACCGACACCGGGGCAGCGCTCCGCGCCGTGGAAATCAACGCCGACGTGATGCTCAAGGGCACACGCGTCGACGGCATTTACACCGCCGACCCGGAGAAGGACCCCGCCGCCGTCAAATTCAACCATATCACTTATTCAGAAATCCTCGAACGCAACCTCAAGGTGATGGATCTCACCGCCACCGCCCTGTGCAAGGAGAACAATATGCCCATCTACGTTTTCAACATGGACGTGGAGGGTAATCTCATGCGTATGCTCTCCGGCGAGGAGATAGGCACGCTTGTGACCAACGATTAAGTCCGGTGACTGACGGCTAAATAAGGTGAACAACAACTAAACTACTATAAACTAAGGATTAACCAAACATAGATAACACTATGGAAGTAAAAGAATATCTTCAGGAAGCGGAAGATTCCATGGAAATGGCTGTGGAATATCTCGACGACGCATTGTCGCATATCCGCGCCGGCAAAGCCTCCCCGCGTTTGCTCGACGGTATCCGTGTGGACTACTACGGCACCCAAGCCCCCATCTCCAACGTGGCTAACGTAAGCACCCCCGACGCGCGCACCATCGCGATCACTCCGTGGGAGAAAGCCATGTTTAAGGTGATTGAAAAAGCTATCATCGACTCCTCTCTCGGTGTGACTCCCGAGAACAACGGCGAGGTGATACGTATCTGCATCCCGCCACTCACCGAGGATCGTCGCAAGCAATTGGTAAAGCAGTCAAAGGGTGAGGCGGAGAACGCCAAAGTCTCTGTCCGCAACGCGCGCCGCGAAGCAATCGAGGGACTCAAGAAGGAAATCAAAAACGGCATGAGCGAGGACGTGGAGAAGGATGCCGAAGCCGACGTTCAGAAAATCCACGACAAATACATGAAGAAAATCGACGACCTCTTCGCCGAAAAAGAGAAAGAGATTCTGACAGTCTAAAAAATCTTATCAAATCCTATTTTGGAGAGAGGGGGGGCAAAATTTTTGCCTCCCCTCTTTGCTTAAACTGAAAAAAAATATTAACTTTGCTATTTGAAAGATTGGGAGAACTCTGTTCTAAAGGGAGATAGGGTTTCCCTCTTTGAAATTTAACTCATAAATTAGCTTGCATATCAGCTAAACAGCACAAAATAATCCCTTTTGGGGTAAAAACAAACAACAATAACCAAACAACCAAATAACTAACAAAATTTTTTAATATGAAGAAATCTCTACTTTCATTGGCTCTTGTAGCCATGGGCTTTGGTTTCGCCAACGCCGAAACGGTCACATTCGACGTCAACGCCAAAGACAACATCTCTTATGAGGGAACTGACGATGGCAAAAACAATGTGAACCCCATCACCTCCATGTCCCTTCAGGACTTCAACGTCACTTTCGACAGCTCAAATGCCAACAATGGCTGCGCTTGGTACTACATCCTCTCCGATGATAATTCTAACGCCGACTGGCGCGTGTATGCCAGCGGTGCCATGACTATCACGGCTCCCACCGGATGCACCATGACAGAGATCTCCATCCAATTCGCTTCCTCATGGGGTAGCGCCAACTACAGCAACGTTTCCGCATCCACAGGCGCCTTCTCTCCCGTTTACGATGCTGAAAACGTACCCTCCAACGGCGATGTCATCACTTGGACAGGTAGTGCCAACGAACTTACTATCACCGTCCCCTCAGCTAAGGACTCTTGGATGAGCAAGAATCCTCAGTTGCGCTTCACAAGCATGACTATCACTTACACCACCGGTGACGGTCCCGTGGCTCCCGCAGCTCCGAAGATCTCCGGTACCACTCCTTTCTATACTCCCACTTCCGCGGTGACTATCACCGCTTCCACCGGTGCCACCATCTACTACACACTCTCTTATGAGGGTGAGCCTGCCGATCCCACCACCGACAGCGCCGAGTATGAGGAGGAGATCGTGATCAACAACTCCGCCACTATCAAAGCTATCGCCGTGCGCGACGGTCTTGTTTCCGAAGTGGCTACTGCCTCTTTCGTGAAAGCTGAGGCTGAGGAGGTCGCTGACATAGCCGCGTTCCTCGCTAAAGATAATGACGCTGTTTGCAAATTCGTCAACCCCTTGACTATCGTTTACGTAGGTGGCAAATACCTCTTCGTGAAAGATGAGTCCGGCAGCTTGCAGATCTACAACTCCGCCGCCGCGTTCCCCGAGACACTCTTGCAAGGTCAGACTGTCACCGGTTTCACCGCTGTCAGAGGCGTGTACGGCAACAACCCGCAGGCATCCATCGGTAACTACAGCGACACATTCCCCACTGAGGGCACCGGCGACGCCGCCACCGTGCTCCCCGTTGAGGTCACTCTCGCCGACGCTTGTGGCGAAGCTTACTACAACACTTACGTGGCTGTGAAGAACTACAACCTCGTGAAAATCGGAAACTACTACTACCTCGTTGACGGCGAAGCTGACGAGAATGGCGCTTATCCCACTCAAGTACAGCTCTACAACCGCTTCGGTCTTGAGACTACCATCACCGATGAGATGTGTGGCAAAGCTTACGACGTGGAGGGTTTCGCTGTTATCTACAACACCACTCACGAGATTTTCTACACTAAGATTGATGAGACTTCCGGCGTGAAGGCTGTCATGGACAACGCTGTTGTTTACGGTGGCAATGGTGAGATTGTAGCTCCCGCCGGCGCTAAAGTTTACGGCGTGAACGGAGTCTCCTACACTACTTCCGGACTCAACGCCGGCCTCTACATCGTAGTTGCCGACGGCAAAGCATATAAGGTGGTGGTGAAATAAAAAGGCCCCGCTTCGCGGGAAGGCAATGAATTAAGGCGGACGCATTACGCGTCCGCCTTTTTTACTTCAAAACATGGGCATGCTTTGATCCATTCCGAGGGTTCGATGATGCCGTCGCCGTTGAGGTCGGGCGACAGGTCGCGGTGTCCGCACACCGTCGCCGCCGGATACTTCGCCTTCAGCCGCTTCAGCAACGCAACTATGGCGCTTTTCTGCGCCTCCGTGCGCGTGTCCGCCGGCTTTCCGTTCCTCACTCCTCCGGTGTACGCCACATGGATCGATGTCGCGTTGTACCCTTTCGCACCGTACGCCACAAGCTCCTCCGGCTGTATCTGCACCACTTTTCCATCCTGTTCTATCACGTAATGATACCCCGGGGCATCCCATCCTTTACCCCCTTGGGCGGTGGGGGTTAGGAAATAGCGGCGCAGCGACGCCGCGCTCTGTGCCGGATTACCGGCGGTGCAATGCACCACGATACGCTCAATCTTTCTCATCGCTCTCCCCCTTTAATTGTTGATTACTTCTCCCGCGCAGCATGGCGTTCTCCCTTCTCAAGGACTCTATGTCGGCGTTGAGGGTTACGATTTTCTCCGATAGCTTGTCGATGCGGTCGGTGAGGGCTTGGCGCTCACGGTCGTGGCGTTGGATTTCAGCCTCTAAGTTCTCGCGCAGAAGCACTATCGTGCGCTCCAACGCCGCCACCTCGCTGCCGAGGGCGTTCGCGTTGAGTTGTCGGGAGTTAGCGGTGCGGTGAAGCACCACGTTCAGCAGCTCCACTGCCGCTCCTCCCCCTAAAATTGCAAGGATAATTTCTTTCATAAATTCAGATTTTTAAGATTTATCCTGCAAAGATAGTTATTATTTTCATAAAAAGCAAAGCTTTTATGAAAATAATGAATCACCAGAGAGATAGGATTGATAGGATTGATAGGATTTGATAGGATTGATAGGAAAGTTTTTTATTAAATTTGCCGACAGAAATTTAACTGAAGAGAATGCCATGAGTAAAGAGATAACAATCTACTGCGTCAATAGCGGAGAATACGTGAAGGCGGAGGGTGGCGACACCCTCGCCGAAATCGCCGAACGCATAAGTAAAAGCGCGACTAAAGCCTCGCCGGCAAGCGTAAATGAGACCGCGCCGTCAGGCGTAAATGAGACCTCGCCGGGGATGCCCCCGCGGCCTATATGCGCGAGGGTCAACAATCGGACAGAGGACCTCTGTTTCCCGGTGTTCGCACCGAAACAGGTGGAATACCTCGACGCCACTCACCCGTCGGGACGCCGCGTCTACGTGCGGTCGCTGTGCATGATGCTATATAAGGCGGTGCGCGACACGATGCACTCAATGCGCCTGCGCTTCGACCATAGCATCGCCAAGGGTATCTACTGCCGTCTGATCACCCTGGAGGGGGTGAGCGCGCCCGTGGACGACTCCACCGTGGCGACGCTGAAAACCGTGATGCGCGCGCTCGTGGAGCGCGACATACCCTTCGTGCGCCGCGAGAAACTCACCGCGGACGTGATTGAGGCGTTCAAGGCACAGGATATGCCCGACAAGGTGGCTCTCCTGGAGAGCACCCACAACCTCTACACCGTCTACTATTCGCTGGATGATGTCTACGACAGCTACTACGGTCCCTTGGCTCCCTCCACGGCATACCTCCCGGTGTTTGACCTTGTCCCCTATAAGGAGGGGATGCTCCTCCTTCCCCCTGACGAGAGGGACGCGGCGCGCCCGGCGACTCCGGTGAAGCAGGAGAAGATGTATGAAGCGTTCACGGATTATCTGAAGTTCAACCGTGCGATACAGGTCTCGAACGTCGGCGAACTCAACCGCGTGGTGGAACACCGCCGCACCGCCGACCTTATCAACGTGGCGGAGACGCTCCACAGCAAACTGTTGGGGAAAATCAGTGATGATATAACGCGGCGTAACCATGACGGTGGCGCGCGTGTGGTGCTGATCGCGGGCCCCTCCTCCTCGGGGAAGACGACCTCGTGCAAGCGCCTGGCGGTGCATCTGATGACGAACCTGCTGATGCCTAAGATGATTTCGCTGGATGATTATTTCGTGGACCGCGCCCACACGCCCCTTGATGATAAGGGTGACTACGACTATGAATCACTGTACGCGCTCGACCTCGACCGTCTCAACAGCGACATAAACCGGCTCCTCGCCGGGGAGGAGATAAACCTCCCCACCTACAGCTTTGAGCTGGGGCGGCGCGTGGAGAAGGAGCGTCCGCTGCGGCTGAACCCCGGCGAGATACTTATCATGGAGGGTATCCACGGGCTGAATCCGGAGCTTACGGCGGCGATCCCCGCGGATGATGTCTTCAAGGTCTATGTGTCGGCGTTGACGACGCTCTCCATCGACGACCACAACTGGATCCCCACCACCGACAACCGACTGCTGCGCCGCATAGTGCGTGATTTCAAGTACCGCCACACGAACGCGCTGGAGACGATACGCCGTTGGCCGAGTGTGCGTGCCGGGGAGGAGAAGTGGATCTTCCCCTATCAGGAGAACGCCGACGCGACATTCAATTCATCGTTGATTTTTGAGCTTGGGGTGATGCGCGACTACGCCATTCCGGTGCTGCGGCAGGTGCCACACGACGCGGTGGAGTATTCGGAGGCGAGCCGCCTGGAGCGTTTCCTCAACTATTTCGAGCCTATCCCGGCGGAGCAGATACCCTCCACCTCGCTGCTCCGCGAGTTCCTGGGCGGCAGCTCATTTAAGTATTAGATGGCGGGGGATGAGGCTTACTCCAAATATCGCCAGGAGGAGTGTCCGCGAGGTGTAGAGCAACCATGCCGGGAGGGCTTCGGTGATCACCACCGTGCCCACGAACCAAAGCACCGCCGCCAAGAGCGTGTATAGCCCCATCTCCTTCAGCGGATACGGTATCGGATAATACTTACGCCCCACAAAATAAGAGAGCGTCATGATCACGAAATAGCTGATGAACGCCGCCCATGCCGACCCCATGTAGCCGTCGGGAATCCCTATCAGCGGCACGAGGATAAGGTTCAGCACAAGCATTAGCACGAATCCTATCAGTGAGAAATACATCCCCCACACCGTCTTGTCGGTGAGCTTATACCATAGCGAGAGGTTGAAGAAGATGCCGAAGAATATTTCCGCCGCCATCATCACCGGGACCACCGAGAGTCCCTCCCAATACGCCGGAGCCACGAAGTGCTTCAGTATCGGGAGATAGTAGACCACTCCGAGGAAAATCAGGAGCGAGAAGATCACGAAGAACTTCATCGCGTCGCTGTATGCTTGCTTTTTGTCGCTGCCGTCCCCTTTCGCTTGTGCGAAGATGAAAGGCTCGTAGGCGTAGCGGAACGCCTGTGTGAACATCACCATCACTATCGCGATCTTGATGTTCGCACCGTAGATTCCCACCATCGTCGTCGCCGCTTCGATATTGTCGCTGAAGATATGGGGGATGAGTAGCTGCCCCATGTTCTGGCTCATGATTCCGGCGACGCCGAGGATCAGGAGGGGCCAGCTATACTTGAGCATCTCGCGCCATAGCGGCGCGCAGAAACGGTAGCGGCGGCATATTATCTCCGGGAGCAGGAGCGCCAGCACCACCAGCGTGGAGATCATGTTTGCCACGAAGATCCAGCCGATGCCGAACGCCTCGCCACCCATCGGGGCGTAGAACCAATCCACCGTCGCCGGGGCGGACGCGTGCAGGCGCGGACACACTATGAGGAAGAAGAGGTTCATTCCGATGTTCACCGCCACGTTCACTATCTTTATTCCGGCGAAGCGGAACGCCTTGCGCTTGAAGCGCAGCCGCGCGAACGGGATGTTGGAGAACGCGTCCAGAGCCACTATCACCCCGAGCATCCAGATGTATAGTTGCTTGTCGGGGAGTAGCAGTAGCCGTGCTACGGGTTCTATGAATAGCGAGAGGAGGATGATGAAGAGCAGCGACGAGCATCCCACTGAGATGAGCGTCGTCGTGTAGACGCGCTCCGGGTCGCTGTCCTTGTTCGCGTAGCGGAAGAAGCCCGTCTCCATGCCGTAGTTGAGAATCACGAGCATCACCGCCGTGAACGCATATAAATAACTCACCACCCCGTAGTCGGCGGGGTCGAATACGTAGACATACAGGGGCACCAGACACCAATTCAGGAATCTGCCCACGATGCTGCTGAGACCGTAGACCGCGGTCTCTTTGGCTAAACTCTTTATACCTGCCACAGTATTTATTCCTTTATTTTATATAAGATAAATCCTTGATAATCCTTTATCCTTGAATTTATTCGTCGAATAGTGATTTTTCTCCCCCTATCAGCTTTCTGCCGAGGTGTCGGTACGCTAGTTCCGTCGCCTCCCTGCCCCGTGGGGTGCGTTTTATGAAGCCCTCTTTGATTAGGAACGGCTCGTAGACCTCTTCGAGAGTTCCGGCGTCCTCACCCAGGGCGGTGGCGATGGTGCTCAGACCCACGGGGCCCCCGTTGAACTTATCTATCATCGTGACGAGGATTCGGTTGTCTATTTCGTCGAGGCCGTGGCTGTCGATGTTCAGGGCTTCGAGGGCGTAGCGCGCTATCGCGAGGTTGATTTTGCCGTCACCCTTGACCATGGCGAAGTCGCGCACGCGGCGCAGCAGCGCATTGGCGATACGCGGGGTTCCGCGGCTGCGCATCGCTATCTCGCGCGCCGCCTCCGTGTCTATCGTCGTATGCAGCAATCCCGCCGAGCGGAGCACGATCCCTTGCAGCACATCGTGGTCGTAGTATTGCAGGTGGCAGTTGATGCCGAAGCGCGCGCGTAGCGGCGCTGTGAGGAGTCCGCTGCGTGTCGTAGCCCCGATGAGGGTGAACGGCGCCAGACTCAGCTGCACGCTCTTCGCCCCGGGACCCTTGTCTAAAAGTATGTCGATGCGGTAATCCTCCATCGCCGAATAGAGGTACTCCTCCACTATCGGGTGCAGACGGTGGATCTCGTCGATGAATAGCACATCATGCTCCTCCAGCGACATAAGGATGCCCGCGAGGTCCCCCGGCTTGTCGAGCACCGGACCCGAGGTCACTTTAAACCCCACACCCAACTCGTTGGCGATGATGTTGGAGAGTGTCGTCTTTCCCAATCCCGGAGGACCGTAGAGAAGCGTATGGTCCAGCGATTCCCCGCGGCGCTTCGCCGCTTCCACAAACACCTTCAGATTATCTACCATCTTCTCCTGTCCCGCGAAATCACGGAACGACAACGGGCGCAACGCCTTCTCAAAATCCACGTCGCGCTTCTTTTCTCTTATGTTGAAATCCTCTTCCAATGCTTTGCTGTCTATTTCTATGCAAAGTTAACGCTATTTATTTAAATTCCAAAAAGAGATGGTATTAGCCCTCTTATAAGAATAATGTCATTGACATTAGCCAATTCTTTTTACTTAAGAGATTCCTTTTTAAAAAAATATCATCGTTTTAGAAAAATTTTGTTATCTTTGCCGCACCGGATTAATCTAATGCTTTTTCGCAAAGATTCATGACGTAAACCATATTTCGTAACAGCTAAGGCTTATTTGTAAAAACCAAAACTTAATAATTTTAAACCGCCCGCCGCAAGTTAACAGATTCCGCTGCGGAGAGGGCTAACACAGGAGTCTATCGTATGGACATGAGACGAAAAATAACCTGTCGATCCAAACTCATGACCGCGCTCGCACTGGGAGTCTTCGCCGGTGCCTCGGCGCTTCAGGTGGCGGGAGGATACCCCTCCGCGCCAGCCACCACCGCGACGCACGCCTCCGAGGCGCACGTGTCGCTGATCCCCAAAACGGAGGCATCCGCTATCTACACTCTCGACGCCTCTTCGGACGAGTGCTTGAGCGATTTCACATTCTTCGCGAAGAGCAACCATACCCTCTCTCGCTATGCTTATAGCGGTGGTTGGGTGAAAATCGCCGGTGCTAACACGTATGCCGTCGCTGACTGCGACGATTGGGCGATCCTCAAAGGGTTGGAGTTGCAGCCCGGCATGATCTACACCCTCAAGATGGATGTGAAGAGCTACAACACAAGCTATGCCGAGACTTTCCAAGTGATGATGGGCACGGAGTGCTCTACCGAGGCGATGACCACCGGGATCATCCCTCTGAGCAACGTCAGAACGGAGAGTAACTTTGAGGAACAGTTCTCCGTAACCGCCCCGGGCACCTATTATATAGGTGTGAACCACAAAGCTTCCGAAGGTATAGGCATCTACTTCCGTAACCTCGTGATCACAGCCGAGGAGGGTTCACTCTCCGGCGGTGGCGATGCCGACGCTCCCATCGAAGCCCCCTACACTTTCTCCATGAAGGAGAAATTCTCCACCGTGGACGCTAACGCCGACGGTGTCACCTGGACACGCATCAACGATGTCTATGAAATCGAAGCCAACCTCACCGACACCGAGGCTGAGAAGGATGACTGGTTGATCACTCCGGCGTTGAAACTCGTGGCGGGACAGAAATACGCCCTGACTTTCGACTATAAGACCGGCAACGTCAACGAGCAGTTTGATATCGCCATGGGCACCGGGGCCACCGCGGAGGATATGACCACCGCGCTCGGAGGCACCGTAGTCACCAAAAACACCGACTACGCCACTAAGAAAGTGCGCTTCTCCGCCGATGCCGACGGTGAGTACTACGTGGGCATCCACGCCTCCACCCCCGCTTACGCCGGCGAGATTTACATCACCAACATGGCTCTCGCTCGCCTGATCGCTCCCGCTGCCCCGGCAACCGCAACTGCCACCTACGCGGAGGGTTACGCCTCCCTCTCTTGGGATGCCGTTGCCACCGACGTGGAGAACAACCAAATCAGCGGTGTAACCTATACGGTGACACGCCACTGCGGCGACACCGAGACCGTGGTCGCTGAAGACACCGATGCTACTTCCCTCTCCGAACCCCTCAACGACGTGGGCACTTACTACTACACCGTGGTGGCGAACTACGACGGCGAAACTTCAGCCGCCGCCACTTCCAACGAGGTGGAGGTACTCACTAAGGTGGTGAAAGCCCCCGCGGCTCCCCAAAATGTCAACGCCTCTTTCGCCGACGGCACCGCCACTCTCTCCTGGGACCCCGTGACCACTGACATCGACGGCACAGCTCTCACCGGCTCCGTCACTTACACTGTCACCCGTCAACCCGGCGACATCGCCGTGGCTACAGCAACCACCGCAACATCCCTCAGCGAGGTGATCGCCCAGGAGGGAACTTACTACTACACCGTCACTGCCACTTGCGAGGAACTCTCCTCCGCCGCTGCCACTTCACCCTCTTTCGTTGTAGTGATCCCCGTGGAGGAGGCTGTGGAGGTTCCCTACACCTTCACATTGGAAGAGTCTTTCAAAATCCTTGACCTTAATGCCGACGGTTACACTTGGAAACGCGACACTTCCGACTCCTCCTATATCATTGAAGCCAACGAGGATGCCGCCAAGGATGATTGGTTGATCACCCCCGCGATCAATATGCTGGAGGGTAAGAAATACACCATCACCTTCTGGTACGCTGTCGACAACACCGCCTTCCCCGAGACCCTTGAGGTGTTCATGGGTGGAGCCGCCTCCGTCAACGCCATGACCACCACTATCATGGCTGCCACAAGCGTCAACAACTATAACTATGCCGCCAAGAGCGTCAACGTCACCATCACCAACGGCGGAAACCACTACCTCGGTTTCCACGCCGCCAGTGCCGCCAATATGACTACTCTGCGCGTGAAACATATCGAAATCGCCGAGGCTGTGGAGTATCCCACTCCCGCCGCGCCCACCGAGGTCGTTGCCGCTCTCAACGAAGGCACCGCGTCACTCTCCTGGGAGGCTGTGACCACCGACGTTGACGGCAAAGATCTCTCCGGCGACGTGACTTACACCGTAGTCCGCCACTGCGGCGAGACTGAGACCGAGGTCGCTAAAGCTATCGCCGCAACCTCATTCTCCGAGGAACTCTCCGAGGAGGGCACTTACTACTATACCGTCACTGCCACCTGCGCCAACAAAACTTCCGCCGTGGCTACATCCAACGAAATCGTTGTCGAAGCTCAAGAGGGCAACGGCGAAGATAACGGCGAAGATAACGGTGAGGATAATGGCAACGGTGAGGATAATGGCGAAGACAACGGCAACGGTGAAGATAATGGAGCCGGCGAGGATAACGGCAACGGCGAGGATAACGGCAACGGCGACGACAACGGAGCCGGCGAGCTTTACTCCTACACTTTCAGCTCCGACGATGTATGCACCGTTATTGATGCCAACAACGACGACTACACTTGGACTCACAAGAGCAACTATTGGGTGATCGAAGCCAACTACGATGACTATATCGGCATGAACGACTGGGTGATCACTCCCGCGCTCACCCTCCAAAAGGGTAAGACCTACAAGTACTACTACGCCATCAGTGGCGAGGTGGCTGCTTACGCTGAGAAATATGCTCTCGCCATGGGCACCGCCCCCACCGCCGACGCGATGACAATCGAACTTCGCGCCGCCACCACCGTGAAATCCGGCTCCTACATCTATGAGTCCGTAGAGTTTACCGCCCCCGAGGATGGCACTTACTATATCGGCTGCCACGCCATCTCCGACGAATGCACCGACCACCTCTACTACTCTCCCCTCAAGATCGAGGAGATCTCCGGCGTGGCTGCTCCCACCAACGCGGTGGCTGCCGTGGACCACAACGTCGTCACTCTCACATGGAACGCCGTGGAGGGTGAGAACGTGACTTACACCGTCCGCCGCTACCCTGAGAACGACCTCGCTGCCAAGGATCTCACCGAGACCACCTTCTCCGAGACAATCTCAACCCCCGGCACATACTATTATCATGTGTATGCTAAGGTGAACGGCAACTACTCCGAGGCTGCCGTCTCCAACGCCGTCACCGTGGAAGCGCAGAGCGAGGCGCGCGACATCCCCTACATCAACACACTCTCCACTGAGGAGGATTTCGCCGACTTCACCGTGATTAACGCCAACAACGACTACTACACCTGGAAGTGGGGCTCCAACGAGTCCGACGGTTACGCTGTCATGACCGGCTACCTCAGCGGCTACATGAATGACTGGCTCGTAACCCCCGGATTGAACCTCGAGGCTGAAAAGGCTTACGTGGCTAACTTCTATATGATGGCGGGCAGCGAAAGCTATACCGAGGAGTTCGAGGTATTCCTCGGCACCGACAACACCGCCGCCGCCATGACCGAGACACTGATTGCCAACACTCAAATCACCAACACCGAGGCGCAGAAATTCTCCGCCAAAGTGAAAGTGGATGAGTCCGGCGTTTACTACTTCGGCATCCACGCCAACTCCGACTCCGACACCGACTGCTTGATGCTCACCGGCGTTGAGATCGTCGAGGAGGGTTCACAGGATGTTTATGCGCGTATGCTCCTCGGCGACGCCGACCTCTATGTCGTGGATCGCGACATCGTTGTCAATGCCGCCGACGCTCCCGTGGCTATCTTCACTATCGACGGCAAGCTCGTCGCTTCCGCAAGCGGCAGCGACTCCTACCGCTTCTCCGTCAACAATGGTATCTACATTGTTTGCATTGGCAACGCCACTGCAAAAGTGATGATCAAATAAAGAAAAGCCTCACCCCTCAAAAGCCTCCCCCCTCCCCTTAAAGGAAGGGGGGAGCAGCGAAAATTAAGGCGGACGCGTAAAGCGTCCGCCTTTTTTATTATCTTTGCGCGATGATGCGCTCCGTGTGTTAACGGATTCCGCCGCGGAGCCTGCAAACCAAAAGGGATCTCTATGACTAAACAAATGAGAAAAAACTTTACTTCTCGCCTAATGACGGCGCTCGCGTTCAGCGCCCTCACTGCCGCGTCCGCACTCGCCGACGCATTCGTGCCACCATGCTACATCCCCATCGACGGGGACTTCACCGTCATCGACGCTGACGACGACGGATTCACATGGACACAAAAGAGTGACTATTGGTATGTCGCCGCCAACGACGACGACCTCGAGGTCACCAAAAACGACTGGCTCATAACCCCCGCGGTCACTCTCGTGCCGGGGAAGGCCTACACCTTCAACTTCCAAATCCATAGCAAGACACGCGCCTACCCCGAACGCTACGAGGTCATGATGGGCTCCGGCTACACCGTCGACGCCATGACCAAAACTCTCATGGAGCCCACCGTCTCCAAGACCAACACATACGAGGATCAATCCATCAGAGTCACCGTGGAGACCGCCGGCGACTACTACTTCGGCATCCATGCCATCTCCGACGCCGACATGGATGAGCTGTTGGTCACTAACTTCAGCGTTAAGGTGGAGGGGGAGACCGAGGCCGGTGCCCCGGCTGCCCCTAAAAACGTTGTCGCCACCTTCGCCGACGGCGTTGCCTCGATCTCTTGGGATGCCGTGACCACCGACACCGAGGGTAACGACCTCACCGGCACCGTCACCTACAACATCTACCGCGTCGTGGAGGGTGAGGAGATTACCCTCTCCTACACCACTGCCACCTCATGTACCGACGCTGAGGCGGAGCCGGGTGAATGTTACTACAACATCGTAGCCACCTGCGGCGGCAAAGCATCCCTCCCCGGCAGCTCCAACACCATCACCGTGAAAGCCCCTGTGGTGGGCGTGGACGTGCCATACACCAACACCTTCGACTCCGAGGATGCTCTCGCCGACTTCACCATCATCAACGCCAACGCCGACTACTACACTTGGAAGTGGGAGGAGCGCGACGGCGACGGCATGGCGATAATCTACACCAACCCCGGCGACTATATGAACGACTGGCTCATCACCCCGGCGCTGAACCTCCGCGCGGGAGTGACATACTACGCTAACTTCTACGTTTTCTGCGGCAGTGAATACTACCCCGAGGAGGTGGAGGTGTTCCTCGGCACCGACAACACCGCTGAGGCTATGACCACCACCGTCCTCGCCGACACCTCCGTGGACTGGACCGTGGCGCGCCGCTGCTACGGCACCATCACCGTCCCCACCGACGGAGCTTATTTCTTCGGCATCCACGCCACCTCCGAGGCGTTCACCCACAGTCTCGCGGTCACTAACATCGAGATCCTCCCCGAGGATCAGCAGGATGTCTATGTCGACGCCCCCGCCGCGGCGCCCTCATTCACCATCACCGACCGCGTGCTCACCGCCACCGCGCCCGTGAGCGTATACGCCACCACCGGCGCCCTCGTGGCGCGAACCTCCGGCAGCGTGACACTCCTCCCGGGAGTATATATTGTCAATGGAGAAAAAGTGATCATAAAATAAAGGAAGCCTCACCCCAGCCCTCTCCTTCAAGAGAGGGCTGGGGTGAGGCTTTTTTTTTATTTTTTTCTATTTTTCTTGGTGGATTCCTCTTTTTTTCTTATATTTGCCCCCGAAAGCAAAATACTAAATCTAAAATGCGCAATTCAGAGTAATTGCTGATAACTCCCGTCCGCGGGACACCGCATCCGTAGCGCGGCGACACCCACATCGGACCCCTGACATCCCTTGCCCCGTTTCTACCGGGCGTGGATCTGTGTTTGACGAACTGACCTAAGGTGACTTATCACCCCCTAACGGTGACAGCGATCCTTCCCCTACCACCCTTTCGCGGCGGATATGCGTGTTTCAATCCTCTCTCATCGTCCCCTTCCAGGCGGACGTCACTCTTTTCCTCAAAAAAGATCGAAAACCGGCTCCTTGTGAGTTGCTCTTCTTTCACCTCTTCTCACCACCGACATCTGCATATACCACTACTGCTGAAGGTATTGTCCCCGGAGCCGAGGCTCCGGACGCTACATGACCGATTTCGGAACAGCCTCATACCGTGACACTCTCCCCACACACCTATTGGGCTATCCGCGAAAAACTCTATCCGTGGAGGCGCGCCGCGCCTCATAAAACTCTAACAAGAGTGCCGCACCACCCCCTCGCCCCCCTCCGCCGTAAGGATGGGGAGCGGTGAGCCGTAGGTGCCTGGCGCTTTACTCTATTACAAATTTTCAATCTAATTATTTTTAAAAAGAATTTCTAAAATTCAAATTCATTAATTTAAAAACAACTTTATGAACGTTTTAACATCTATAAA
>CAYQMV010000039.1:0-20856 GCA_964418705.1 uncultured Sangeribacter sp. | reverse complement strand
TTGAGACCAGCGCGTCTACCGATTCCGCCATCTGGGCTTTTGCGCTGCAAAGTTACGACTTTTTTTTATACCACACAAATTTTCCCGCATTTTTTTGTCATTTTCTCCACTTTTCATTATCATGTAGAGTCAAATTCCATTGAGCCACCACCATCCTATGATGGTCACACTGCGTTCACTATCAATTAAATGAGGACCTGTCATGAAATTTATTTTCAAGTTCCTTCATTATAGCCAAAAGATTATCGAATGTAGGTTTGCTCCCATATATCATAGAGGATTTCATATCATTGTAGTCACTCACCCAATCGTTTATGACATCATCAGGAGGCAATAATGTTATGCGTTTGCGAATATCAGGAGTGTAATCCACGTCGCTTATACTATTGAATAGTGCACGATGATGATGTATGGAATTCCATAACTCATCGTTTCCAATAGCGCGAATGGCTATATCCGTCTCCATCATCTGCGCTAAGTCGTATAAGTGGCGAGACTTTCGATTTGCTTGCTTACGTGATTTAGAAGAGAATAATTCATGCAACAGAAATGCCTTTTCAAGAAAAGTCTTTTCTGCCAAGGCAGTATGTATCTTCACATTTCTAATGGTAGAACTAATTGGAAGCACTTCCTCCAGAATACTCATTATCGTAGCATCCGCTGTTGGCTCTAACAACGAACGCGACCCCACTTCAAGCTTCACTTCAGAGTGTAGGTATGGCAAATTCTCATCAAAAAGAGATTTGTAATAAATATGTATTACCCTTGGCTCCGGATATGTTCCATCTCCTTCGCCATCAGGGTCGGCTTTTACTTTAAGCCATCTATCCATAGCTGTCGCAACAACAACATCCTGCAATGATTTGCAAAAATTATCTCTAACAAAGATGGATGATTCCTTTCGTAGACGTTTAATCTGTTTTTTTGTTAAATCGCCTTCAAAACCCCATATCGAAGGATCTATAGCAAGATCTATATCTTCAGAAAAACGATTTATTACCTTCCATACCTTACTCAACGAAGTGCCGCCTTTAAATATAAGGTGATCAGCTATTGGCAATGTAAACACCATTTGCAGAGCCACACTGACCCACAAGTCCTTTTCTATGGCTTGCACCGGTAAACCTGTTTTGCCTGCCGCTTGTATAAGCACCATTTCCTGTTGCTCTGGAGTCAATTCAAAATAATTATTCATACGCTTGTCTTACAAAAGTCCTTATCCACGCCGGCATAAGGGCCTCATCTAATAGGATGTTTTCTTTCTTATCTTTCCTTAGTATGCTCTTGACTTGATTGTCAATGTCGTCGGTTATTCCACTTCTACCAATCTCTTTAAGAGCAAAAGTAACCAACATCGCTAATGGATTAGTAAAAGATAGATTCTTGGGAGTGGTGTATTTAAATTGTATTGACCGACCATTCCCTAAACTAATCTTCCGTGACGCGCCATCAGTTAAATAAACCACATTCATTGGGACCTGTGTTGACAATCCTAATTTATTTATCGCATAGATACCCGTTGGAACGATTCGCGCCCTATCTCTACGAGCGATTGTCTCGGCAATTTGTTCTATGGATGGCATCAACACACCAAGTCCCAAAACTGTGTCTATTTTGGGATATGTGTATATACCTCTGGCCAAACGAACTATATTACCTTTTGTTGTCAACCTCTCTAAACTTTTTCCAACAACCTTAACGTTACCACACGATGTGAAATCAGAAGGGAAGAAAATACTTCCCCTCCCTTTTCTCTTGATAACATTCCAAATTGAGTCCTCTATACTTGCCATTGCATTAACTTTGTCGCAAAAGTACAAAAAATTTACGACAAAAACAAGACTCCTTGTGAATATACTATTTATGTTTTAAATGAAATAATCGTGTATTTCCCATTTTTTGTGCCTAATTTTGCCACGAATTACCCCGGCAATGCGCCGACAACGTTATAGAGGCAACGCCGGGACTCAAAGAGACAGGAATGGAAAAAGAGAATATCAACCATAAGAATAAGGAGAAACTGATACTTCTTTATAAAGGCAACGTCCTATTATATAAAGGTAACGTTCTGACACACACAGACAACGTTTCAGCACACACAGACAACACCTCCGACACGCGTCCGCGCTTCCCTTACAAGGACGAACTCGACCTCAACGCGGCGGCTGAGAAGGAGACCTTCACCTTTGGTGATGACAACGAATACACGGCGATGCGCCTGAACACGGAACTCAACCCCGGCGACCAATATGAATGGGTGGGACTGCGGGAGAGCTACCTTCTGCTGCCGGAGCATGAATATATCATGGCGGCGAAAGGGAGCGAGCTGCTCCATTGGGCGTCGGGGATGCGCTACTGCGGGGCATGCGGAGCCACTATGCACCGCGACGGACCCATCTCGTTCCGCTGCGAAGCGTGCGGCAAGGAGGCGTTTCCTCAGCTCTCACCCGCGGTGCTCGTCCTCGTGCGCAAAGGGGACTCCGCCCTATTGGTACACGCGCGCACATTCCGCCGCAACTTCTACGGACTCGTGGCGGGATTCGTGGAGACCGGAGAGAGCCTCGAAGAGTGCGTGCGCCGCGAAGTGAAAGAGGAGACCTCCCTCGAAATAACAAACATACGATACTGCGGCAGCCAATCATGGCCATTCCCGGCGAACCTTATGATAGGATTCACCGCCGACTACGCCGGAGGCGACCTCCGCTTCGCCGACAACGAACTCAGCGCCGGAGGTTTCTTCAACAAAGAGAACCTGCCGCCGCTCCCCACAAAACCGAGCCTCGCTCTACAAATGATAGAGAATTTCTTCAATATTTCACAAAAAAGCGATTAAATTGAAAATTTTATTTTATCTTTGCCAGCGAATCATTAGAATATCGGCAACGAGAAATCTATGACCCATGCAAACTTAAAGGAGAATCGGCAACGAGAAATCTTTAGACCATGCTTATTACTTTACTTTTTTAACTAACTATATAGTTGTATGAGAACAAAAACCTTGCTCACAGGGATACTGCTGACAGCGTCGGCGATGAGCATCAACGCGGGAGTGCGCATCACCCCGCAGGAGCATCTCGCGCCCATGGCGGAAGCCAATCCCTTATTGAAAAATCTGAAAACCGCCCCCACAAAGGGATTTATCGGTGAACAGAAGTTAGGCACCCGCATCTTCGGTGCCACCGTGGTGGACTACAACAATCTGCCAAGCTATTTCCAATTCTACACGTCGAACCCCTCCGGCACCTCCACGAAGCTCTCACCCCTCGAAGAGTCCGCCGCCAACGCCCCCAAAGTATCCTTTACCGGAACATGGGCGGGCGACGCCTACTACGCCGAAATCGTGAAGGTCTACTCCACCACCTACCGCCTTGTCGGATGGATGAAAGTGGATCCCACCACCGGAGACCATGAATACTTCGTGGACAACTGCATGGACTCCAGCAACAACTACGGAAGATTCACCTGGGAGCCGGACTACTACGGCAACTACGACGGAAAATACTATTTCGTCTACGACATGATGTGGGATCCCACCACCGACACAATCTACGGTTTCGCATACCCCGCGGACTACAATTCCAAAAACATCCACTTCGCCACGCAATTCGGTGAAATCGACAAAAACACCGGAGAGTTCGAGCCAATACACTGCTTCGACGACGATGTTTACTTCCAAACCGGAGCCTTCGACTACGACGGCAACCTCTACGCCATGCGCTATGATATCAAAACCAACACCTCCACCACCACCGACGCGGAGGGGAACACCGTCACCACCACTACGGATGTCTTCAATGGTTCATATCTGTGCAAAATCGACCTCGACACCTACCAAGACACCAAAATCGGCGATGTGATCACCAAGAACGGGGCTAAATACCTCCCCTATTCACAACTGACCATGGACTTCGACCACACCACCGGCGACCTATACATGGCATGTCTTCCTCTCGCCGACGGAGCCACCTCCGCCTCCGGACCCTCCGAAGTGTTCCGGCTCAACATCGACAACGGCGAGGCTGAATACCTCGGCAGCATCTACGCCGCCGAGACCATGACCGGAATGCACGTGCCCTACACCACCGCCGACAGCCGCACCGCCCCAGCGCAAGTGGCTGACCTGACAGCGGTCTCCGGAGTCAACGGGCCCACACTCAGCTGGACCAACCCCACCAAGGCATGGAACCGCACCGACCTCAGCGGTCTCGTCAAAGTGGCGGTGGCGCGCGACACACAAGATAACATCGTAGCCACACTCGACCCCACAGGCATGGGTGAGGCGCAAACATTCACCGACACCGACGCTCCGCAGGGTCTGCACGACTACTACGTCATGGCTCAATGCAAAGAGGGCGAGAACGGCGTGCCTTCGAAAATCACAGTATGGGCGGGATACGACTACGCCGCAGCCCCCTCCAACATCACCATTGAGAAAATCACCGACAACAGCGTCAAACTGACATGGGAAGCCCCCACCGTCGGAGCAAACGAGGGAGTGATCGACACCGACAACATGACGTACACCGTCACACGCTACCCCGACAACGTGGTTGTGGCTGAGGGCATCACCGCATTGGAGCTCACCGACGCCACCGACGCGATCGACTCCTATTACTACGGCATCAAAGCCGTCACCCCGATAGGCGACGGAGTGGAGGGTCACTCCCCGCGCTGTCTCTTCGGACTCATGCTCAATCCCCCTTACGAGTGCCTGATGGAGGATGTGGACGCCGCCGCCTCATGGCGCGTGTTCGACGGAGCCACCAGCTACGAATATAATGTGGAGAGCTGCTACGCCGCCTGGGACACCGGCATCGCATGCCCATGGCAAGGCATCCGCTTCGATGTCAGCAGCCGACGCAACGACTTCTATATCGTCACTCCCGACATTGCCGTCAAAGAGGGTAAGCAATACCGCCTGACGATGAAGGTCTACTACCACTACATGCCCACCATCTACACCCCCACCATCCACCACGACTTCTCTCTCGTGGCGGGAGAGGGCATCGACCAATCCACCTACACCGCGATATACAGTGAGGAGGATTACCGACCCACGGAGTACTACACCACACGCACGCTCTCGGCATACTATACCTCCGATCACACCGGCAAATGCAACTTCGGCTACCATGAATACACCGCCAATGTCTCCGACGACGTGGACTTCATCTCCGTGCAATACTGCTTAGTGGAGGAGCTCGCCGACGACGACCTCGCCGCGGCTGAAATCACCGGGCCCAGCGCCGCCCCCGTGGGAGAACCCACCAACTACACCGTGGCTGTGCGCAACGAGGGACGCGCCACCGTCTCCGACTACACCGTCCAAGTGGTGCGCTCATACGAGGATCTTGAAATCCTTCTCGGCGAGACCGTGGTGAAAGGACAACCTATCGGCAACCTCGAGACAGCATACATCACGGTGGCAGCCACCCCCGATGTGGAGGGCACCTGCGAGCTGCGCGGCAAAGTCATCTACGCCAACGACCAGAACCCCGACAACAACCTCACCCCGGCAATCACCGTCGACGCGCTCCCCGAAGGATCCGTAGCGTTCAACCACACCATTGACGGCGACGACCACGGCTACGACACCTCCATCCCCATGTCGTGGTATAAATCGGCGAGCATCTGCCAGTCGATCTATCCCGAAGATATGCACGGCATAGCCCTCAATAGCGGCGAGGACAAAGTCACAATCCACGGCGTGGGATACGTCTACACCCCCAACAGCGGACAGACCGCCGACATCGAAAACGTGGCTCTCAAAGTATATTTGGGACAGACAGATAAGACCGTTGTCGCCAGCGGCGACAGCTATATCGACCTCAACGCGCAGCAGCTCATGTTCGATGGAACCGTGAACGTGCCCTACGGCGCCGCCGGCTCCATCCTCAACATCCCGTTCGCGGTGGAGGATATGTTCGCGTTCAACGATCCCGCCAAGAGCCTTGTAGTCACTGTCATCAGAACCGACAGCGGCGCCACCGGCGACACTTGGCCCATCCTCTGGCACAACTTCAACACCAATTGGAGTTCCGACTCCTACCTCACCCTCTACACCAACACCATCACCGACGCGGTGGGAAGCTCCATCGCCGGCTACAGCACCACGGTGTCGCCATGCGTGCCTATCATGCGCCTGGCGGTGAAACACTCCGTCTCCGGTGTGGAGAAAGTGGCTGATTTCATCCCCGCACTCGCCTACAACAACCTCAGCCGCGAGCTCTACGTGGGTGAATACGCCGACGCGGAGGTGGCTATCCACACCCTCGACGGCAAACTCGTGATGAAGACGCGCGCCAACGGCTCCGATCCTATCCGCGTGAACCTCGCCAACGGCATCTACGTCGCACGAGTGACGGCAGCCAACGGCTCCGCGACCCTTAAGTTCGCCGTAAAATAACGGCGCATAAGTCAAAACGACAGAGATTAGCGACATATAATTTTCGACAGCCCCGGTATCCCCGCGGGCTGTCGTTTTTCCATCAAGGCGCTCCACAGACACGACTCAGCGTATATCAAAATGCGACAAACGCAAGCACCAACACGGCGTAAACAAAGCTCCCACTTTGGCAAATTTCTAAAAAATTAAAATTTCTTGTTTATATCAAGAAAAAAATATATCTTTGCGCATGATTCAAAAAAGGGATGCCGACTGGCGATTTTCCTTTGAACCATAGAGAAAAACTTTTATGACGAAAACATTTTACTAACAAAACATACTTATATGAGAACAAAAACATTACTTACAGGATGTTTGCTTGCAGCATCAGCGTTGAGTATGAGTGCGGGAGTCAGATCATTCCCACAGCCCTTGGCTCCGGTGCAGCAAGAGAGCAACCCTTTGTTGAAAAACCTAAAGACAACCCCGACCAGGGAGTTTATCGGGGAACAAAAATTGGGCACAAAGGTGTTCGGAGCCACTGTCGTTGACTACGACAACCTTCCGAGCTTCTTCCAATTCTACACCTCCAATCCATCGAAAACCACAACAAAACTATCAAACATAGAGAACCCCAAGGCGGCAGCCCCGGTTGTTTCGATGACAGGAACATGGGCGGGCGACGGCTACTATGCCGAGCTCGTAAAGGTCTACTCTTACACCTACCGTCTCAAAGGATGGGCTAAAGTGGACCCCACCACCGGCGACTTCAACTACATCGTCGATGACTGCATGGACTCCAGCAACGGATACGGCAGATTCACCTTTGAAGAGGGTGGTAAATACTACTTCATCTACGATATGATGTGGGATCCCACCACCGACACAATCTATGGTTTCGCTTATCCCGAGGACTACAGTGCCGACAACAACCACTTTGCAACGCAATTCGGTGAAATTGACAAAAACACCGGAGAGTTTGATCCCGTTTACTGCTTCGACAACGATGTATATTACCAATCCGGAGCATTCGACTACGACGGCAACCTCTACGCAATGCGCTACGATATCAAAACCAACGAAGTGACCACCACCGACGAGGAGGGGAACACCGTCACCTCCACAGTGGATGTCTTCAACGGCGCTTATCTGTGCAAAATTGATTTGAACACTTACAAAGAGGAGAAAATCGGCGATGTGATCACCAAGGACGGAGCTAAATACCTTCCCCTTTCACAGGTGACTATGGACTTCGACCACACCACCGGCGACTTGTACATGGGATGCTTGCCTCTCGCCGAGGGAGCCACCTCCGCTTCCGGTCCCACCGATATCTTCCGTCTCAACGTCGACAACGGCGAAGCTGAATATCTCGGAAGCCTCAACGCCGCCGAGACCATGACCGGTATGTATATCTCATACTTCACCGCCGACAGCCGCACCGCTCCCGCACAAGTCGCCGACTTGACCGCCGTGGGCGACCCCAACGGCACCAACGCCGTCACTTTGAGCTGGACCAACCCCACCACCGCATGGAACCGCAGCCTCCTCACCAACCTCACCAAGGTGGCTATCGCACGCGACACTAAAGACAACATCATCGCCACCGTGGACGCCACCGGCATCGGTCAGGCTCAGACTTTCGTGGACGAAAACGCCACTCAAGGTTTGCACGACTACTACGTGATGGCTCAGTGCAAAGATGGCGAGAATGGTGTTCCCGCGAAAATCACCGTATGGGCCGGATATGACTACGCCGCCGCTCCCACCAACATCACTATCGAGAAAGTGGGAGACAACGGAGCCAAGATCACTTGGGACGCTCCCACCGCCGGATCCAGCGAGGGCTACATCGACACCGCCAACATGACATACACCGTCACCCGCTACCCCGACAAAGTAGTCGTGGCTGAAGGTCTGACAGCACGTGAGTTCAGCGACACCGCCGAGGCTATCGAGTCTTACTACTACGGCATCAAAGCCGTCACTCCCGCCGGCGACGGTGTGGAGGGCTTCTCAGAGCGCCTCGTGTTCGGCTCCGTGCTCAATCCCCCTTACGAATGTAAAATGGAATCCGTGGACGACGCTGCCGCATGGCTCGTGTTCGACGGCGCAACCTCTTACCAATACAGCGCCGCCAGCTGCTTCGCTTCTTGGGACACCGGCATAGAGTGCCCCTGGCAAGGTATCAAATTCAGCGTAAGCAGCCGCCGCAACGACTTCTTCATCGTAACTCCCGACATCTCCGTGAAAGAGGGTAAACAATACCGTCTGACAATGCAGGTGTACTACCACTATATGCCGACCATCTACACCCCCACCATCCACCACGACTTCTCTCTCGTGGCAGGTAAGGGCGTCGACGCTTCCACCTACACCAAGATCTACTCTCAAGAGGATTACCGTCCGGAGAGCTACTACACCGTTGAGGAGTGGCAAGGAATCTACACCGCCGACTACACCGGCAAATGCAACTTCGGTTACTACGAGTACACATCCAACATGAACGAGGATGACGTGGACTTCGTATCCGTGAAATACTGCTTGGTAGAGGAACTTCAAGACAACGACTTGGCAGCTGTGGAGATCACCGGTCCGGCGGCAGCCCCCGTTAACGCAGCTTCAGACTACACCGTGGCTGTACGCAACGAAGGCCGCTCCACCATTTCAGACTACACCGTCCAAGTGGTGCGTAAATATGAGGACTTCGAAATCGTGCTCGGTGAGACTCAAGTGAAGAACCAACCGATCAACAATTTGGAGACCACTTATATTAAGGTGGCAGCGACTCCCGACATCGAGGGTACTTGCGACCTCTATGGTAAAGTGGTTTACGCCGACGACCCGAACGCCGACAACGACCTCTCCCCGGCACTCTCCGTAGAGGTGCTCCCCGAAGGCTCCGTAGCGTTCAACTATGAGGTCAACGGCGACAACGCCGGCGTGGACACTTCAATCCCGATGTCGTGGTACAAGAGCGCCAGCATCTGCCAGTCCATCTATCCCACAGACATCCACGGAATCGCAGCCATCGACGGCAACGACAAAGTGACTATCCACGGCGTGGGCTACAAATACAAAATGAACGACGGACAGAAGAGCGACATCAACAGCGTGGCTGTGAAAGTCTACGTCGGTCAGACCGACAAAGATGTTGTGGCAAGCGGCGACAGCTATATCGACCTCAGCGCACAACAATTGATCTTCGACGGCACCGTAACTCTCACTTACAGCGAAACCGAAGCCACCATCAACTTCCCGAGCGACGTGAACAATATGTTCACATTCGATCCCACCAAGAACTTGGTAGTGACTGTGATCAGAACTGACAGCGGCGCCACCGGCGACACTTGGCCCATCCTCTGGAGCAACTTCCACACCAGCTGGTCAAGCGACAGCTATCAGACTCTCTACAGCAACAATATCTCCGACACCGTAGGCTCCACAATCGCAGGCTACAGCACAACAGTATCACCCGCTCTCCCCGTGCTCGCCCTCGCAGTGAACCACTCTTCCGGCGTGGATAAAGTCAACGACTTCACCGCACCGCTCGCCTACAACAACCTCGACCACTCTCTCTACGTAGGCGAATATGCCGACGCGGAAGTGGCTATCTACCGCCTCGACGGCAAACTCGTGATGAAGACTCGCGCCAACGGCACCGACCCCATCGCGTTGAACCTCGACAACGGTATCTATATCGCACGTGTGGCAGCAGCCAATGGAGCCGCTTCTTTGAAATTCAGCGTTAAATAAAACGTATCACTATAGTATAAGGACGCACCGCAAGGGTGCGCCCTTATACTCCTTTTTTATATATGCGGTCATAATCCGCCGCTTTTCGACATAAATAGTTATTATATATGAGAAGAATCTTTACTTTACTTACTCTCACAATGCTGTATGCCATGGCTGCCAACGCTGTTACGGCATACTATATTGATTTAAAGGGTGAGCTCCCCACCAAATTCGCAAAAGGGGAACGCGTCGCCACAACTATCCAAGTGAAAAACATCACCGCCGACGTGATCAACTCCTTCGACGTGGTGTTCACCGCCGGCGAAAACACCAACATCGTCGTGCCGGTGACTCTCTCCGAACCTCTAACCACCAAAGAATATAAGTCAATCAACATAAAGAATCTCCATATCGACGAGATTGGAGAGATGGAAGCCAAGATCAGCATCAACAATGTGAACGGCGACAACAGCATCCCTCAAAAGGGTAAAACAATCACACAGGCAGTGAAAGTTTACCCGGAGCTGTACCCACACAATTCCATCGTAGAGGATGCCACCGGCGTGGACTGCCAATATTGCGGAGCCGTGGTGAAAGTGATGGAAGAGGCTAAAACCAATCTGGAAAACGACGGCTTCATCGGTTTCGCCTACCACTGGTCATACGACGGCTACAAGCCCTCCGGCTGCGCCAACTTCTATTCCCACGTGTCGGGCTATCCCACCGTCTACTTCAACCGCGACTACACCTCCGTGCAGAAACCCTCCTATTCCCAACTCGAGGGTCTTGCCAAGGACACCTACGCCGACCGCGCCACCGTCAAAGTGGAGCCTATGATCACCTACAACACCACCACCAAAAAGGCGGACGTGACCACCGTGGTACGTTTCGCCGAAGACATGGAGGACACAGACTATTCACTCTCCCTCATCATCACTGAAGACCACCTCGGTCCGGTGTCGCAAGCCACCGAGTCGGCATCATTCACCACCTACCTCAACGACGTGGTGCGCACCGGATCCATCTACGACCCCATTAAAAACATCTTCCCGAAGAACGTCACCGCCGGCGAGGACTACACCTACGAGCGTGAACTCGACGCCAGCTACGTGACCAACTACAACTACGGCTCCGTAACAGCGATCCTCATCGACAATAAAACAGGACTCGCCGTCAACGCGCTACGCAAACCCCTCACCGGAGGACCCGGCACCGGCGTGGAAACCCTCCCCGCCGAAGATATTGAAGATGCCGACGCCCCCGCCGAATACTTCAATATCAACGGCACACGCCTCAGCGGCGAACCCTCAGCTCATGGCATTTACGTGAAAATCGTCAATGGCAAAGCTTCCAAAATCGTCAAATAACGATAAATCAATTAGATACCTAAACTTTAATATCAACACGACAACAGTATGAATCTGAAGAAAGTTTTACTTCTGACAGGTGCAATGGCAATGGTGGCTACCTCCGCCAACGCCTTGGTGAACCCCTTGAAAGTACCCTACTCTCCTAAGAGTGCGGCAGAGGTGCTTGGCAAAAACGACCCCGGAGAATTCGTTTCTCCGAACTACGACAACGACACATTCGTTTCGTTGGGTACCGCTCAATACACCGATGATATCATGAACGGCATCCTCATCATCGACAACTACACTTTCGACATCGAAGTGGAGGAGAGCCAGGAACACCCCGGAGTATATCGTATGAAGGATGTATACAAAAACTTCGGACACAGCTTCACATACGAAGAGAGCGACAAGAACCCATACATGTATATCGACTGCTCCGACCCCAACTACATCATGATGCTCCCCTATTCCACAGGACTCGGCATGTATTGGAGAGACGACGACGGCACACTCCATGAGGAGCAAATCGTGATATGCTCGAAAGCCTACGACTACCGTATGCGCTACGGTGCGCAAGGCTATTTTCAAGGAATCAGCGACGGAGTGGTTGGAAAGAACGACCACGGCTACATCTCATTCCCCACAGCGGCCCTGATCCGCACAGAGAACGCGCTCACCGACCCCAACGAGTATAGCTTGGAATGGTTGTGGGTTCAAGCCAACCTCAACGGCAAATGGCTCCTACGTCTCCCCACCGCCCCTGCAGTGGACTGCACACTCTCCTACGGCAGCAAAGTGGAGAAGGATGGTCAACTCATGATCCCCGTTAACGTGCAATTGGGAGCCGACGTGGATCACGCGCGCATCGCCGTATTCAACGACTCCTACAGCTCCGACGAGCTTGAGAGAATAGGCTTGGGCACCACCGAGTCCATGACTATCACCGAATCCGGAGAATACCTCTTCCCGTATGCGGAGAACGGTGTCTACACCACCTACCTTCTCCCCTACATCAAGGATGACGAATCCTACGTGCGTCCCATCCACCTCTCTCAAGGCTTCACTTGGGATGAGTCGCAATGGCGCACCCTCGAGAACCCCGGCATCTACACCGAGTCCATCCTCTGCGACAACTACGTGGTGAACTACCCCGGCAACAGCTGGTCCTACGGCGTGGAGACTTACAACGTGACTATCCAAGAGAGCACTTCCACCCCCGGCCTCATCCGCATCGTCAATCCCTACGGATACCCCTACCCCATGGCTGTGGAGGGATACTATGACTTCGAGCAGGATTACTTCATGGAGATCGACGCTTCGGATCCCGACCGTGTGTACATCAAACTCATGGACGACACCGGCATCTACGACCCCTACAGAATGGCTATCATGTCGAGAGCGCAACGCGCCATGACACTCGGCACATACGATGACAAAGCCGGCGAATTCCGCGTGTTCGACTACGATGAAATCGACGGCACCGGATGGTGGGGCAAACGCAGCAGCGACAATGTGATCACCTTCAACCCCGGCACCATCAACATCAACTTCCCCTACATCAACCCCAACTCATGGTATGAGGCTGACACTAAAGGCAACTTCCGCCTTGTCCTCCCCGACGGCGTAGGTATGCGTGAAGGCGTGGAGACTATCTCCGACAACGCCACCGACGCTCCCGCGGTGTACTACAACTTGCAAGGCGTGCGCGTGGAGAACCCCTCCAACGGCATCTACGTCAAAGTGCAAGGCTCCAAAACCGAGAAAGTGGTTGTTAAATAATAGAAGTTGTAAAATAATAGTCGACGTGAAATAATAGTCGACGTGAAATAATAGTCGACGTGAAATAACAGACAATCTATTTACTAAACTAAATACAATGAAGAAAAAATTAGCCTTACTGACATTGATAGCCGGAGGATTGACCGCCACCGCTATCGGTACGACTTACAATTTCTCTCTACGCGAAAGCGGAGAAGAACCTAATACCTTTAGAACAAGGGAGATTGAGTCGGCAAAACCGGAGAAAAGCCGCATGTCCATCTCCGACAAAAATGCGACAGCAGCCAGATTCACTGAGATAGACGAGAGCAGAGACTACGGCAAAGAGGTGACAATCCTCTCCGAGGACTTCTCAAAACTCACCACCGGAAGCGAGGAAGCCCCGGATATGAACACTCCGCTCAACAACTACGACAAGGATGAGTATCCCGTATGGTTCAACGTTGGCGAGGAGTTCACCCAAACTAAATATTGGGGAGCATACTACGCATATCCCGCCGGAGGCAAGCTCTACTTGGACACCAACTCCGAGGAAGGCGCCGCTAAGATCAACACTCCGTTAATCAACGTCGGCGACAACTGCGGCATCTTCTTCGTATCGTTCAAAGCACGCTCCGTGGGCGGTCCCGGCTACTTGGCAGTGGAGGGCGCCGACACTCAAGGAATGAACCCCACATGGAACTTCCTCGACAGCCAATACGCAGCCGTGGAGGAGGAATGGCAACAATACAATGTGATGTTCTATAAAGGATCAAGCACGACTATCCTCAACATCGTGGCATTCGGAGCCACCCAATACTACACATACTATCCCGTCTTGATGGATGATATCCGCGTATACCAAATTGAGCAATATGTCGACACTCCGACAGCCACCGGCAACTTCCGCTACAAAGGAACAGAGACCGACCTCACATGGACCGCTGTGGAGGGTGCCGAGTCCTACTTGGTGGATGTCTACGGATACGACGAAATCGGAGCTATCGATGACGAGTACCCCGTGAAAGACGCTGTAGCCACAACCAACTCCTACCACGCGACAGGCTTGGAGTCCGGACGTCTCTACAACTACACCGTAAGGGCCGTGAAAGGGGAACATCAATCCTACCCCTCTTATCCGAAACAAATCTGGGATATCGAATCCCCCGTTTTGGATCAAGACGTGACTCTCACAGAGAGCGGCAACTTCATCGCTCAATGGAACGAGGTGCCCACAGCTGAACGCTACAACTATTGGGCTTACTACAAACGCACCGCCGAAGAGGATGGACCGATGGTTCTCACCGACGAGGACTTCACCGGCATCACCAACGGCGACGGCGAAATCCCTGAGTACACCCTTGAGAACACCAGCAGCGGCGGCTACGATGACTTCTACATCAAAGAGACCAAACAGCAAGGATGGCATATCGAGAATGGTCAACCCAACAAAGACTTCGTTGCCGTCGACGGCTTCTTCTACTATTATCAAAAGAAGAACTCCGCACTCCTCTCTCCGGAGATGGACCTCTCAAAAGATGGCGGTAAATTCACCATCAACTGCGATTTGGCAGCTGAGTCAATCCTCTGGGATGATGGTCTCTACTACTACCCAAGATCGGTGATCGCCCTCTTCAACTACAACGAGGAGACCGAGGACTACGACCAAGTGGAGATGCAATACATCGATGACGTGGAGGGCACATGGCAGAACTACAACTATGAGTTCACCAAAGGAAGCAGCAGATCCATCATCGGTATCTTCGCCGTCTACGCTCCCGGCAACATCTACATCGACAATGTGAAAATCACCCAGAACTACAAGAAAGATGAGTTCTTCTTGGATCCGTTCGTATGCGAGCACTGGTTGGATTCCAACAAATTGGAGGTGCTTTGCCCCTACGAGGCAAAAGTAGCCGATGTCTACCACCGCGCCGTGGCAGTAAAAGCGCGCGCCACTTCAAACGACTACAACACCAGCAGCGAATTTAAAGAGTCTCTCTACTCCGATATGCAATTCGCACGCGGCGCCAACGTCAAAGTGGAGCAAGTGAAACTCGACGCCAACAAAGCAGTGAGCGTGGAGGGCAACGTAGTGACTGTGGCTAACTTCGACAACAACGAAGTAGTGCTCTACAATGTGAACGGCGAAGTCGTCAACAGCGGCTACGGCGAGACTGTGACTTTCACTCTCAACAACCGCGGCGTTTACATCGTGAAAGCCGGCAAGACCTACTCCAAAGTGATTTACTAAAAAGTGATTTACTAACTAAGCAATAGCGATATAATCACCGAAGGGCGGCATGAAAGTGCCGCCCTTTTTCTATATAAAATACTCGCGGGACTGATGTCTCAGCCCGCGAGTCCGTGGAAATTACGTGATAATAATAAAATAAATTGGCCTGATTGTAAAAAAAGACCTCGTGATACAATTCACGAAAAGCTATTTTATATTAAACACGCCAAAAGCGAAAAAGTTGCGGAAAATCTACAAAAGTAACAGAAGCACTTGCGCGTAGCGAAAAAAATCATTAACTTTGCGGAGCAAAAGCCCGGGTGGCGGAATGGTAGACGCGCTCGTTTCAGGTGCGAGTGCTGCGAGGCGTGCAAGTTCGAGTCTTGTTCCGGGCACAAAGCTCTTCCTAAGTTGTTATTTAGGAAGAGCTTTTTATTTCAAAAAAATACGTAACTTTGCATTACCTTCCCTTAAAGCGCGCCGCCACAAGGGAAAATGGAAAAAGACTACGAAATATATAAAGACGAAATATATAAAGGTATGAAAATTGAAGAGATTATCGCATCAGGCGTGCAAGAGGCGGTAAAAGCCCTGTACGGCGCGGAGGTGCCGGCGAAACAATGCGCCGCATCCCCCACAAAGAAAGAGTTTGAAGGGGACTACACCGTGGTGGTGTTCCCGTTCCTGCGCGCGTCCCGCCAAAAACCGGAGGAGACCGCGGAGGCTATCGGTTCATGGCTTAAACAAAACGTGGACGCGGTAACCGACTTCAATGTCATCAAAGGATTCCTCAACCTCTCCGTGGATTCCGCTTTCTGGCTCAACCAACTGAAGTGCATCGCCGCCGACGAGAACTTCGGCATTAAAAAAGCCACCGACGACTCGGAGCTGGTGATGGTGGAATACTCCTCCCCCAACACCAACAAACCGCTGCACCTCGGACACGTGCGCAACAACCTCCTCGGTTATTCGCTCGCCCAAATCCTCGAGGCAAACGGCTACAAGGTGGTGAAAACAAACATCGTCAACGACCGCGGAATCCATATCTGCAAATCAATGCTCGCATGGAGGAAGTGGGGCAACGGAGCCACCCCCGAGAGTACCGGCAAAAAGGGGGACCACCTTATCGGCGACTTCTACGTGGAGTTTGACAAACATTACAAAGCGGAACTGAAATCGCTCCAAGAGCAAGGGATGAGCGAAGAGGAGGCGGCAGCCAAGTCGCCGCTGATGCTCGAAGCGCGCGAGATGCTCCGCAAATGGGAGCAGGGAGACACCGAGGTGCGTTCGCTATGGAAAATGATGAACGACTGGGTCTACGCGGGCTTCGACGAGACATACAAAAAACTTGGCGTGAATTTTGATAAGATATACTACGAGTCAGACACCTATCTCGAGGGCAAGGACCTCGTGCTCGGCGGTCTGGAGAAGGGGATCATGTACCGCAAAGAGGATGGCTCCGTATGGGCTGACCTCACCGGCGAGAAACTGGACCACAAGCTCCTCCTGCGCGCCGACGGAACATCGGTGTACATGACCCAAGACATAGGCACCGCCAAACTGCGCTACCGCGACTACCCCATCGACAAGATGATATACGTGGTGGGCAACGAGCAGAACTACCACTTCCAAGTGCTCTCCATCCTTTTGGACAAGCTCGGCTTCAAATGGGGCAAAGATCTTGTGCATTTCTCCTACGGCATGGTGGAACTCCCCGAGGGAAAGATGAAGAGCCGCGAGGGAACGGTGGTCGACGCCGACGACTTGATGGAGGAGATGATCTCCGGCGCGGCGGAGGCCGGCGCGGAACGTTTTAAGGACATGGATCCCGCGGAGGCGGCTGAAATAGCGCGCATGGTGGGACTCGGGGCTTTGAAATACTTCCTCTTGAAGGTGGATCCGAAGAAGAACATGCTCTTCAATCCGAAAGAGTCCATCGACTTCAACGGCAACACCGGCCCGTTCCTCCAATACACCTACGCGCGCATCCGCTCGGTGCTGCGCCGCGGCGAAGAGGTGGACGCGCAATCCCTCAGCGCCATACCCAACGAGAAGGAGGCGACACTCATCCGCAAGGTGGGCGACTTCCCGGCAGTGGTGGCGGAAGCGGGACGCACATACAGCCCCGCGCTCATAGCCAACTACTGCTATGACCTGGCGAAGGAATACAATCAGTTCTACCACGACTACTCCATCCTCAAGGAGGAGGACGCTAACGTGCGCGCTCTGCGCCTGAGCATCTCAGCCGTGGTAGCACGAACTCTCAAAACCGGCGTGGCTCTGCTCGGAATGGAGATGCCCGAAAGAATGTAAAAGAATATAAGGACGCAACTAAATTTTTACGACAATAAACCAATAGATTATGGATTATAACAGCCAAAATTTTTCACCCTTCCCGCCCCCGTTCGGCGGCATGACGGTGACACAGCAGGTTAACGCTGTGATGAAACGCGTCTATGTACGCATGTTTATAGGATTGTTGATCTCCGCTTTCTGCGCGCTTGGCGTGGCTACCTCCCCGGCATTGCTGAACATCTTCTTCAGCAACACCTTGGTTTACTTCCTCCTGTTCGGAGCTATGCTGGTGATGGCGTTCACCATCCCGGCGCGGCTGCAAAGGATGAAGACCGGCACCGCCCTGCTCCTCTTCTGCGTGTTCTCCGCTCTGATGGGCATCTCTTTGGCTCCCATATTCCTGGTCTATAGTTTAGGCTCCATATCCTACACTTTCTTCATCACCGCCGGGGTCTTCGGAGCCATGAGCGTCTATGGATATTTCACCAAAAGTGACCTCACTAAAATGGGTTCCTATATGATGATGGCGCTCTTCGGACTTATCATCGTGAGCTTAGTGAATATCTTCGTCCACAGCTCCGGCCTCGAATGGATCATCTCCATCGCGGGAGTGGCGATATTCATCGGTCTCACCGCATGGGACACTCAAAATGTGAAAAAACTCGCCGCGATGAATCTTGACCCCGCGATGACGGATAAGCTCGCCACCCTCAGCGCGCTCAACCTTTATTTGGATTTCATCAATCTGTTCATTTATCTGCTCCGCCTGTTCGGAAGCAGGGATTAGAATGAGCGGTCCGGAATCGACAAGCCGGATTAAGATGAGTGACACGACACTCCCGTATCCGCGATAGTGCGGACACAATATTTACCTCCGAAGGTCGTCGGGAAATCCCGCCGGCCTTCTTTTTTTATAAAAGTCCCTTACGTTCTGATTTTCTGCCTATTATCATTTGAGAAATATTTTGTTTCGGATGCAAATTTAGCAAAAGTCTTCGAAAAAAAAATCGCCTCAGCACACACCCTCTGGGTGCCGTTTCTAGGGCGTTCTCCACATAGGTGTTTTATCATTCCCCGTGAAGCAGCCCCATAGCCTTGTCTATGTCACCTTTGCGCAGAGCCGCCGAAGCCAACGCGGAGCTGCTGTCCACATCAGTGGACTCCACATCAACGTACAGCGGCAGAAGATTCCTCATCAATCCGACACGCACTTCGCTGTTCGGCACGCCCAAATAGTAGAGGTCGGAATCGGAGTCGTATCCCGTTATGGTCACGTATCCCGATTGGTATAGCAGCGGTATCGGTCCCGTCTGCATCTCAAGCGGTGTTTGGAACGTGGATGCCGCCACGGGCTTGATGTTCTCAAGCATCTCGGGGGTGAATTTTCCCTTGCGCTGGTAAACCTTCAGCATCTCTATCAACGCCCTCGGTGTGCCGCTCGCAAACCAATAGCTGCCGATATGGTTTTTGTAAAAAGCGTTCAATAGGCTGAACGGGTTGTAAAGCCCCTCTGAGTCCTCGGGAAATAACCATAGAAATTCAAAATCATAACGGAGAAATCGGGAAACGCTTCTTGACTATGATGTCATGAAAGTGTCCATGATTTATGATGATAGGCTAACATTTAAACAATTTATTAGCCGTTTGGGACAATTGCAAGAGAGGTGCAGTAATTACATGTAAGCATTTCATACTGAGATGTGTTGTGGAGAACGCCATAGAAACTTTTCACAACCAGTTAAGAGACATTAACGCATTATTACCATGCGAAATCCCACACTTTTGTGTAGAAATTAGTGTAAAATGAAAGAATTGCACTTTTGTGTTAGTATAATTTAAAATATTTCCTCTATATTTGCGACCGAATTCGATACAGGAGGCAAACATCTCGAGACGCATCCATAGACCAAACTATAAAAAAGGCGCGGCACCCGAAAAGCGATACGAGTAGGACAAATCTTGACCTTAAATTAAATTTTTAAATGAAAAGGACAAAATTTATGCTTATCGGCTTATTAGCCATTGGCTCTATCTGCAATCTTGCAGTTTCTTGTAATTCTGATGTGGAAGAAAAAGACCTCTCAGAAAACGATCTTAACAGCTCATCATTCATGTCCTCTATTGACGGGAGCCTTGATTCATTCATGGACACCCGTGTCGTCATTAATGATTCCGATGTCAGCCTCGGTGAAGGGGGCATGCGCGCTCAAACTCATGTGCTGAACACACAGAACCTCTATGTGGACCTCTCATGCGTTGAAAGTCCCATTGCCCTGGAACCCATAGTAACTCCCGGACAGATTCTTGACCTTGTAAAAACGACAGGTGCGGAAATCAGCCTCATCAACGATGGCACATACACTCACACACTGACTATATCCGAGGATGAATCCGTAAAAGCTCTTAAGCCTCTTATTCAGGATAGTAAAAAATATCTCTACATGAGAGGGTTCTCGGAGAATGAGATTCAACAAATGCTTAAAGAAAATGACGCTGACGAGTCAGCCTTAGTTCCATTTGTGCTTGCTTTAGCAGAGGAAGAGGAATATCAACAGATGGAATTATCAACCGTATTTTACACAAATACCAGAAGCATTGATTGGAAAAAAGCTGGCGGATGTGCGCTATATGCCATCGGAGCGGATGTGTTATCAGCCTATAAACATTCTGGTGCCAAAACATGGTCTAAAGTTATCCTTAAAAGAGTTTTTAAGACAGTTGCTTCTAGATTGTTGGGACCAGTTGGAGCGGTGATAGCTGTAATCGAATTTTCTTATTGTTACTGGGGGGTTTAACATGATTTCAAACGATACGCTTTTACTGATTTTTTATACCGTAATCTTCACACTCATGATTAGAGACCTTGTGATAGCTATAAAAAGAAAGAACAAAGGCCTTATCAAATTTCATCTGTTTAAAATCTTTTGCGGTATAATAGTTGTCTCCTTTACATATTTTATAGGGAGTTTTATTTTACGTTCCTAAAAACGACATTCAAAACACAATATTTTTTTACAGAAATCACATGCTTAGATTTTTTGGCGTATAGGTCAAAATGGGTGCTAAAATCGTTGTAAACATCAATATATTAA
>CAYQMV010000038.1:0-21761 GCA_964418705.1 uncultured Sangeribacter sp. | reverse complement strand
AATAAGGTGTTGAAAATTATTTTGGTGGCGCCGAGTTTGCTTTGGATATAATCCGCGGCGGCTTTCCCGGCGGCTTTTCTTGCGGATGAGTCGGAGAGCATTTTGTCGGCGATAGCGTTGAAGGTGTCAGTGTCGGTCACTTCAAAACCGGCGTTGTGCGCCTGAATCTCCTGCGCCTCTATGAATTTGGCGTTGTTGGGACCGAAGACCACGGGGATGCCATAGACTGCCGCCTCGTTGATGTTGTGCAGTCCGGCGCCGAAGCCACCGCCGATATAGGCTATGTCGGCGTAGCGGTATGCCGACGACAGCACGCCCATGCAGTTCATTATCAGCACTCTTTTCCCGGTGAGGAGTGAGCTGTCTTTCTCAGCGTCGCTCCATGCCACCCCTTCTCCGGGGAACATGGAGATAAGGTTTTTCACACGTTCCGCATCGAACTCATGTGGCGCGATCACCGCCTTCACCTCTTTGTGGCGTTGCAGCCAGGGAATGTAGATGTTTTCATCGGCGCCCCAGCTGCTCCCCGCCATAAACAGGAATCCTTTATCCTTGCAAAATTCATCAAGGAGCGGGAGAGGATGGCAGCTGCCCATGATGTCGGTGACGCGGTCGAAGCGGGTGTCGCCAGCCACGGTGACATTGGTGATGCCTATATTCTCCAGCAGTCGGCGGCTCTCATCATTCTGTACGTAGAGATGGGAGAAATAGCGCAGCAGATTGCGGTACCATCCGCCGTGGCTTTTAAAGAATAGTTGCGTGGGGCGGAATATCGCCGAGATAAGATATGTAGGGATACCCTTTTTGTCGAGGGCCAATAGATAGTTTCTCCAGAACTCGTATTTCACGAAAATCGCCATCTCCGGCTTCACCATCTCCACGAAGCGCGCGGCGTTGGCGGCGGTGTCGAAGGGGAGGTAGCACACTATGTCGGCGCCGTTGTAGTTGTGGCGCACCTCATAGCCCGAGGGGGAGAAGAAGGTGAGAATGATTTTCAATTCCGGCAATTCACGCTTGATCATTTCGATAAGCGGCCGTCCTTGTTCAAACTCGCCGAGGGAGGATGTGTGAATCCATATATAGCGGCATGAGGGGTTGAGTTTCTCCTCAAGTATACGCCAAGTGGCTTTGTGGCCTTCGCACATAAGCCGTGCCTTGCGGTTGCGCAACGATGCCAGATGCACCGCCGCACGATACCCTTTGATGCCGGAATTATATATGTAAGGAGTGAACCAATGTTCGTTGGAACATTGGTCCACTTTGTTCAGTTTACTCATTTGCCTATTGTGGCTATAGCTTTTCTAATACGTGAAATCACCTCCTCTTTGGGCATGATTTCAGTGATGTCGAACATGTGCGGGCCGCGGCATGACCCTACCACTGTGAGGCGGAAAGCGTTCATCACATTGCCTAAATGGTATTCTTTGGATGCGATCCAATCGAGCACGATTTTTTCGGCGTTGGCGGAGGTCATGTCGTCGATTCCTTCAAGCACGCCTATAAGCTCCTCCATAATTGCGGGAGTCTCCTCTTTCCAGCGTTTTTTCACGTCTTTCTCAGCGTATTCCGTGGGGGCTTGGAAGAAGAAGTCGGCTTGCGCCCAGAGGTCTTGCACGAACTCTATGCGTGTCTTCACCATGCCTACGGCGCGGGTGACGTATGCCATGTCGGGATTCTCTATGCCCTTCTCTTTGAGGATGGGGAGGAACATCTCAGCCAACTCAGCGTCATCCTTCTTGATGAGATATTCATGGTTGAACCAGATGCCCTTCTTGTAGTCGAATTTGGCTCCGGCTTTGGAGCAGTGCTCGAAGGAGAACTTCTCGATAAGTTCATCCATAGTCATCAATTCGGAGTCGTCGCCGGGGTTCCATCCGAGGAGCGCGAGGAAGTTCACCACCGCTTCGGGGAGGTATCCTTTTTCACGGTATCCGCTGGAAATTTCGTTGGATTTGGGGTCGTGCCATTCCAAGGGGAACACGGGGAATCCGAGTTTATCGCCGTCGCGCTTGGAGAGTTTGCCGTTGCCCACCGGTTTCAGAAGGAGCGGGAGGTGTGCGAACTGCGGCATTGTGTCGGTCCATTCGAAAGCTTCATATAGAAGCACGTGGAGGGGAGCCGAGGGGAGCCATTCCTCACCGCGGATCACGTGGCTCACTTCCATCAGATGGTCGTCGACGATGTTGGCGAGGTGGTAGGTGGGAAGGTCGTCCACGCTCTTATAGAGCACTTTGTCGTCGAGGATTGATGAGTTAATCACTACTTTGCCGCGCACAAGGTCGTTGACCACCACGTCGCGTCCCGGTTCGATTTTGAAACGCACCACGTATTGGTCGCCGCGGTCGATGCGCTCTTTCACCTCCTCGGCGCTGAGAGTGAGTGAGTTGCTCATTTGTCCACGTGTGGACGCGTCGTATTGGAAATTGGGGAATTTCTCGCGTGCAGCCTCCAGTTCCTCGGGGGTGTCGAAAGCGATATAGGCTCTTCCGGCGTCGAGGAGTTGCTTGGCGTACTTGCGGTATATGTCGCGGCGTTGGCTCTGTTTGTACGGGCCGTATTTGCCGCCCTCGCGCACACCTTCATCGAATTTGATGCCTAACCATGCCATCGCTTCGTTGATATACTCCTCAGCCCCCGGCACAAAGCGGCGGCTGTCGGTGTCTTCGATGCGTAGAATCATGTCGCCACCATGGCGGCGCGCGAACAGATAATTATAGAGCGCCGTGCGCACTCCCCCTATATGAAGCGGCCCTGTGGGCGACGGGGCGAATCTTACTCTTACTTTTCTTTCCATATTTATTGTTTCGAAGAGATTTAGTTTATTGTTTCGAAGAGATTATTGTTTCGATTATATTTAGTTTAATTCTTGCCTTTCGATTTTATCAGCTTATATTTCGATCCTGTCCATTCATAGTGCAACGTGGGGAGGATGTACGGCTTCACGAAAGTGTAGTCCTCTTTGCTGAGATAATCCTCCAATGATATGGATGCCGCCAGTGAGGTGTTGTCGGGGTTCAGTTCGTAGACCACGGCGAGAAACGGAATCACCGCTTCTATCTCCTTGGTGCTGACCTCGCTCCCTTTGGGGATGAGGATGAAGTCTTTGAGCTGCGGCGCGCGGAAGAAGTAGCTGTCGTCGTTCACGTAGCGTCTTTTGTCGTTGCGGAAGCGTATGCCGGAGTCTCCGGCGATACCTTTCTTGCGGAGGGTGTAGACCTCTGCCGCCATCCTTTCCCCTTTGCCGAGGGGAAGAATCTTCAGTTCCAAGGTGGAAACCTCAGTGATTTCGGCTTTAAGATAATCGTCGGTGAGGAGTATTATCTGCGATGATCCGTCGAAAGTGTTGGACACCCATTTATCATTTAGCCCGGCATCGTAGTAGTCGAGCATATCCATGCGCACGGCATGGGTGAGCATCGGCATATTCTGCTCGGAGATATCCATAAAGAGCGCGCGTGCCGTCAGTGGCGCGTCGACGACGCTGTCTGTGTCGGCTGTCTGCCCCGTCATGGAGAGATTCCCCACCATCGCCATGATGGTGAGGATTCCCCATTTTATAATATTGTTCCTATTGTTGCTCATGATATCTATATGTCGGGGAGCGCGGCTCTCCGGTGATTATTTTTTCTTTTTGAAGAAGATGTCGTAGTTTCCGCCTTTCTTCTTAGTTTTCTTGTCGGTGAAGAGGTTGATGTCGTCGAATCCCATCATCTCCTTGAAGTCGTCGAGACCCTTAACGTCGTTGAAGTTGTCGGAGTCGCCGCCTTTCTTTTTCGCGCGGCGTTCCTTACGGTTGGGTGCGTACTCCTCCGCTTTCTCCTCTTTTCTACGGCGTTTTTCGTCGCGTTTGGACTTCTCGTCATGTTTGGACTTCTCGTCATGTTTGGGCTTTTCATCGCGTTTGGGTTTCACGTCGCGGTCGCTTCTGCGGCGTTTACCCTCTTTGCCATCCTTGCCCTCATTTCCTTTTTTGTCTTTGCTTCGTTTGTCTTTGCTTCGTTTGGAGCCGTAGTCTTTTCCCTCTTCCGCTATTTCGGAGTAGAGACGTTGTCCGAAGAAGTCGGCGTTTTTGAGAGCTCGCACCACTCGTGCGCCGTCCCCCTTCTTCACATCGAAAAGGGTGTATTCCGGCATAAGGTCGATGCGTCCGATGTTCGGTTTACCGCCTTCGATGTTTTTGTTCACCACCTCCATGAGGTTGCCGGGGAAGAATCCGTGGCGTTTTCCAATGTTTACGTATATGCGCTCCATGCCCTCCTCGGCGGTGAGGCGGTCGCGTTTGCGGCGTTCGCCGCGGTCACCCCTCTTGCCGTCGTCGTTGAGGTCGATGTCCGGCATATCGCGGTAGTAAGCGATGAGTCTGTTGAACTCCAACGAGAGCACGCGTTTGAGCAAGTCCTCCTCGGAGAGCCATTCGAGCTTTTTCCTCACTCCGGGGAGATATTTGGCGATCTCCTCTTCGTTCACCTCCACGCGCTCCAGGCGGTCGGCGAGGTTGTAGAGTTGTTTCTCGATGATATGCTCCGGTGTGGGCACCTTTTTATATTCGAACTCTTTGCCTATTTTTTTCTCAATCTCTTTGAGTTTTCCCTTTTCGCGTGAGTGGATTATAGCCACGGAAACGCCCGTTTTGTTAGCGCGTCCGGTACGTCCGGAGCGGTGTGTGTAGACAGCCACGTCGTCGGGGAGACCGTAGTTGATCACGTGGGTGAGGTCGTTGACATCAAGACCGCGCGCCGCCACATCGGTAGCTACGAGGATTTGGGTGACATGGTCGCGGAATTTTTTCATCGCGAGGTCGCGCTGCGCTTGACCGAGGTCGCCGTGGAGGCAATCGGCGTTGTAGCCGTCGGCGATGAGTTTGTCGGCGATTTCCTGAGTCTCTTTACGTGTGCGGCAGAAGATAATGCCGTAGATGTTGGGGCTGTTGTCAGCCACGCGTTTGAGGCACAGGTATTTGTCGTGGGCTTTCACCAAGTAGTAGATGTGTTTCACGTTTTTGGAACCCTCGTTTTTGTTTCCCGCCACGAACTCCACCGGATCGTGCATGAAGTTTTTGGCTATGTCGGCGATTTCACGGGGCATAGTCGCGGAGAACATCAGCATTTTGCGTTCCTCCGGCACATGTCCGAGGATTTCGTTGATGTCGTCGAGGAATCCCATGTTAAGCATTTCGTCGGCTTCGTCGAGGATTACGGTGTGTACGTTCTCAAGTTTCACCACGCGGCGGTTGATGAGGTCGATGAGACGTCCCGGGGTCGCAACGAGCACATGGATGCCCTTTTTCAAGGCGTTGATTTGGCTTTCGATGCTAGAGCCTCCGTAGACCGGGAGGATTTTGAGGTCATCGATATATTTTGCGAAATCGGCGAGGTCGCCGGCGATTTGCAGACATAATTCGCGTGTGGGGGCGATGATCAGTGCTTGAGGTTGGCACAAGGAGGTGTCGGTGCGTTGCAGCACCGGCAGACCGAAGGCCGCCGTTTTACCGGTGCCTGTTTGCGCTAAACCTACCACGTCGCCATCTTTCTCCAATAAGTGTGGAATCACCATTTCCTGAATAGGCATTGGCATTTCGAACCCAAGCTCTTGAATGGCTTGTAATAAGCGGGGCTCTATCCCCAGTTCGTCGAATCTCTTCATTGTTGTAATTTTGCTCATACGGGAGTCGCGGCGCTCTGAATAGCATTTTGTATGCCACAACTCAATTAATTATTCTGCAAATGTAGGCAAAAATCCTGAGATGATAAAATTATCGTTGTAAAATAAGAGGTTGTGGAAATAGAAACGAGTTAAAATAGAAACGAGATGGAATAGGAGCGAGGTGAAATATAAATGAGTTAAAATAAAAAAGGGGAGCCTCCCGGCTGCCCTTTCCCAGATTGTGGATCTAATTGTATGGAAAAAACTCTATTTATACAAATTTACATTGTTTGAATGCTCAATCTATAACATACAAAATCTTTTTTTTGTGTGTATCACGCGAGCACTGCATCACGAAAGTGCTATATATACCCCGTAAGTAATGTACCACGAAAGTGCTATATATACCCCGTAAGTAATGTACCACGAAAGCACAAAGTGATAACACATATAATAACGAAATGGTTGCGTCCAATATTGTGTGGTGGGGTGCAATCGCCGGCAAAATTTTGCCTTTTTTAATGCGTTGCGCACGCCGACACAATGCTGAAAGCGCATGCCGAGGAGGGTATATGATCTATAAACACCATTATTCCGATACGTGTTTTTATAGTAAAATCATCACCCTTTTCCGACTTCCGGAACCATTCGGATCGGAGGGCATTTCGTTTTCACGGTGCAAAGGTAATAATTTTTTTTGTAATCACGAAAAAAAATTGTAACTTTGTAAAAATTTGGATAGATGGCATCCGGAATTAATGAAATGTTGCAGCAGCTTTCAGAGCGTATAGACGCTCTTGGAGCACAGAACGAAGAGCTAAGGCGGCAGGTACTCCTCAAGACAAGGGAAGTGGAGGATTTGCGGCACGACAAGCACCTTCTTGAATCGGAGGTGAAGCGCTTGGACGGCGACAACAAATTTCTGAAAATTTCGTACCGTCTGGCTTCCTCGCCCAATGATATCATTGAAGCGCGGAGGTTCGTGTCCGGATTGATACGAAACATCGACAAATGCATTTCCGAGCTTAAGGAATGAACCGATGAAAGAAACAGACGAAATAGATATACGCATAAATATCGCCGGGCAGCCGTTGGAGCTCACCGTTCCATTCTCCCGACAGGATTCTGTCAGAGAGGTGGAGGCCCATGTGGAGAGTCTCTTGCGCCGATGGAAGAAAGACTATCCCAACAAAAGTGAATATGAACTTATGGCGATGCTGACTTATCAATACGCGTCGTACTACTTCGCGATGAGAGAACGCCAGCAGCACACCATGAGCCTCCTCGAAAAGCTCAATCTCAAACTTGATTCGTTTATCAATCAAGATTCGGGCATCGAATGATGTGGGATGACTGATCTGAGTGGAGCGGTTTGAGAGAAGCAAATTGGGGGAATTTATCTGAGATGTGTGATTTATACCATCGAGAGACGCTCTATAAGGACTGTTTTTTTCATGAGTGAAACCTAACTGCCACAGATATGGATTATGTGGATGTTTAGTATTACTTTTAAGATGACCATTAAAACAAGAAGAAATTACAGTTTAAAATTATTATAAAAGATCACTTATAGACAAAATGGATACACTACAACTGATATGGTTATTAATCGCGTTGGTGTGTGGAGTTGTCGGCTTCTATATAGCGTTGAACTATAGCAAGAAGAACGCCAAGTCCGCCGCGTCGCAGCTTAAAAGCGCTGCCGAACGCGATGGTGAGATTATAAAAGAGAAAGCCCTTCTCCAAGCCAAAGAGGAGAAGATGCGCATACTCAACGACGCCGAGAAACAGGCGCAGCAGAAGATGCAGAAGGTGCAGCAGTCGGAGCAACGCGCCAAACAGCGTGAACTCCAGCTTAATCAACAGCAGAGCGAGATGGCGCGACGCAAGAATGAACTTGAGACCTTGCGCGTGAACCTCGACAACCAACAGCAGGTGCTTTCACAGCGCGGCGCTGAGCTCGACCGTCTCCACCGGGAGGCGCAGGATGAGCTGGAGCATATCTCCGGACTCTCCGCCGAGAGCGCCAAAGAGCGTTTGATCGAATCCCTCAAGGATGAGGCACGCACCGCCGCCGCCGGATATATCAACGACATCATGGATGAGGCGAAACTCACCGCCGGCATGGAGGCTAAGAAAATCGTGGTGCAGACAATCCAACGCGTAGCCACAGAGACTGCGGTGGAGAACTCCGTCACAGTCTTCCATATAGAAAACGATGAGATCAAGGGACGCATCATCGGACGTGAGGGTAGAAACATCCGCGCGTTGGAGGCAGCCACCGGAATAGAAATCATCGTGGACGACACCCCTGAGGCCATCGTGCTTTCCGGCTTTGACCCTGTGCGCCGTGAGATAGCGCGTCTCGCACTCCACCAGTTGGTGGTCGACGGACGTATCCACCCCGCGCGTATTGAAGAGGTGGTGGCTAAAGTGCGCAAGCAAGTGGAGGAGGAAATTGTGGAGACCGGTAAACGCACCGCCATAGATTTGGGTATCCACGGTTTGCATCCGGAGCTTATCCGCATGGTGGGACGTATGAAATATCGCTCCAGCTACGGACAGAACCTGTTGCAGCACTCGCGTGAGACCGCCAACTTATGTGCTGTTATGGCGTCGGAGCTTGGCTTGAACCCCAAGAAGGCACGCCGCGCCGGATTATTGCATGATATAGGAAAAGTGCCCGACGATGAGCCGGAACTCCCACACGCTATATTGGGTATGAAGCTCACTGAGAAATTCAAGGAGAAACCGGAGATATGCAACGCCATAGGCGCGCACCATGATGAGGTGGAGATGACATCGTTGTTGGCTCCCATCGTTCAGGTGTGCGACGCCATTTCCGGCGCGCGCCCCGGTGCCCGCCGCGAGATCGTCGAAGCGTATATCAAACGTCTTAACGACCTTGAACAACTGGCTCTCTCTTACCCCGGCGTAATCAAGACCTACGCTATCCAAGCCGGTAGGGAATTGCGCGTGATCGTGGGCGCTGAGAAGATTTCCGATGAGGAGACAGAGAAACTCTCCGGCGAAATCGCTAAGAAGATTCAAGACGAGATGACATATCCCGGACAGGTGAAGATCACCGTGATCCGAGAGACACGTGCCGTAAGCTTCGCCAAATAAAGGAGGTGGGCCATGGCAGATAATAAAGAGATAGCCTGCGGCCGAGGCAATTGCGATGAGTGCCCCCGAAGGGAAATGGGGTGCGCCGGGCATTGCGCCGGCATGGCGGGACGCGGTAAGCTTCAATGCCACAACTGGCTCGCCGATGTGGCAACTGCCAAGGATTGTGAGTTTGTGGAGGTGCAGTTTAAGAACACCCGCAAAAGTTTCTACACAAATCCTTCGGGGTTGGAGATAGCTATCGGCGACACCGTGGTGGTGGAGGCTGCCCCCGGACACGATATCGGACAAGTGACGATGGTGGGTCCGTTGGTGCTGCTTCAGATGAAGCGCGCCAATCTACGCAGCGATTTCGTGGCGAAGAAGATATTCCGCCATGCCCGCGAAGCGGATATGGAGCGCTTCGAGGAGGCGAAAGCACGTGAACACTCTACCATGATCGAGTCGCGCAAGATAGCCAAGGAACTCGGTTTGCAGATGAAAATCGGCGATGTGGAGTATCAAGGGGATGGCGGCAAAGCCATATTCTATTACATCGCCGATGAGAGGGTAGACTTCCGAAAGTTGATCCGCATCCTCGCCGACACTTTCAAGGTACGCATTGAAATGAAGCAGATAGGCGCGCGCCAGGAGGCGGGACGCATCGGTGGAATAGGCCCTTGCGGACGACCGTTGTGCTGTGCGTCGTGGATGACGAAGTTCGCATCTGTGGGCACCAGCGCAGCCCGTTTCCAGGACTTGTCAATGAATCCGCAGAAGCTCGCCGGACAATGCGCGAAGCTCAAGTGTTGCCTTAATTTCGAGGTGGACGCGTATATGGAGTCGCAACGGAAGATTCCGCATAAGGATATCACCCTCGAGACTAAGGACGAGACACTCTATTTCCTCAAAGCGGATATATTGAAACGAGAGGTGACCTACAGCACCTCCAAGGGACAGATGGTGAATTGCGTCACCATTCCGGCGTCGCGTGCGTTTGAGATCATAGCCCTCAATAAGCGCGGCATCAAGGTTGATTCCGTGGTTAAGGAGGCGGGAGGCAAGGATTCCGACCGTGAGTTCGTGGATCTCGTGGGTCAGGAGAGCCTTACCCGTTTCGATAAATCGAAGAGGAAAAAGAAAAAGGGTGGCGGCGGCAAGCCGGCTCCGAAGCCGGGGAATCCCCAGGGCGCGCCCAAACAGGGGAATCCCCAGGGTGGAGCCAAGTCCGGAGGGGCGCGGCAGAACAACGGAGCGAAACCGCAGAATCCCGGGGCGCCGCGTCAGCAAAACAAAGGACCGCGCCCCCAAGGACAGGGTGGAAATCCGAACCCCAATAATAAGAAACGCAAAAAACAGCAATAATAACGTTGATGAACGTATTAATGATCGCTGATGAATGCATTAATGAGCGTTGATTAACGTATCTGAGAGAGCTGATGAACGCATTAATGAGAATTATTACACGAGTCGCGGCGGTGGCGGGAGTGGTGATCCTATTGATCACGCTCCTCCCCGGATGCGATAGATTGGATAGGGTGGTGTTCTCTAAATATTTCAGTGTCAATCCAAAAGGATGGCTATCCGCGGATGAGGTGGTGTTTGACGCCGATATGGCGGAGGATAGCGTAAGAATAAATCCGTCGTCGCTATATGATGTGTTGATAAGTGTGCGCCACACCGATGCTTACCGCTACGACACGTTGTGGCTCTCCGTGGAGCTGGAGTCTCTGATGGATGGTCCCCTCTACGATACCGTGGGCATACCTTTGACAGATAAGTATGGTATGTGGCGCGGCGAGGGACACCGCAATATATATATAATCTCCGACACTCTCATGAGAGGTGTGCATATTCCCGAGGGATGGGAAATTACCCTTTCCCACGCCATGAGCGGCGACACCGTCGCGGGGGTGAACGATGTGGGGGTTTTAATACTTAAGCATAAATAAGATATTATAAAGCAATAATACGGCATTATAAAGCATTAATAAAGCAACAATACAGCAACTACATAGCAACTATGGATAATAAAACACACAAGCCCCTCGCCACTGAGGAGCTTAAGAATGATATAAAACTCCGCGTCGCGCGTCTGCAAGAGATGATGAAGAACGCCGGCATGGATGCGATATTGGTCAATTCCAACACTAATCTTTATTATACTTCCGGAATGATGTTCCGCGGCTACGTTTATGTTCCGGCTGAGGGTGACGCCATACTTTTGGTGATACGTCCCAAGGTCAAGAACAGTGCCGCCGCGCTCTCCATCCGTAAGCCGGAGATGATTATGGAGGCGTTAACCGCCGCCGGAGTGCCTGCCGCCACCACCATAGGTCTGGAGTTCGACGGAATGACGGTGAACGAGTATTCCCGTCTGTCGAAGTGTGTGGGCGATGCGGCTGTAGTCAACGCGTCGTCATTGCTGCGTGAGTGCCGCATGGTGAAGACTCCTTACGAGATAGCACGTATGCGTGAGGACGGAGTGCATCAGACGGCGGCTTATTCGCATATCTCCGGATTGTATCGCCCGGGGATGACCGACTTGGAGTTGCAAATAGAGATTGAGCGCGTGTTGCGCCTTGAGGGAAGCCTTGGCTTCCTCCGCACTTCCGGCACTCTGATGGAGATAAATATGGGAAGCGTGCTCGCCGGCGACAATGCCGACACACCGTCGCCTTATGAGTTCTCCATGGGTGGTGAGGGTGTCGATGTGTCGCTCCCTGTGGGTGCGAACGGCACCATGTTGCAGCCGGGAATGGCGGTGATGATTGATATGAACGGCAACTTCAACGGCTATCAGACAGACTTGACACGTGTGTGGAGCGTGGGTGAACTTCCGGAGTTGGCGGTGAAAGCCCACAACGCATCGCTTGAAATACTCCATCTTTTTGAGAAGGAGGGGCGCCCCGGCGCTGTGATCTCCGAACTTTGCGAGAAGGCTCAGGCGATAGTGGAGAGCCACGACCTCGCACCTTATTATATGGGACACACCCAACAGGCGGGATTCATCGGCCATGGCGTGGGCATCGAACTCAACGAGGGTCCCGTGATCATGACCCGCAACAAATCTGCCCTGAAGGAGAATATGACCATCGCGTTGGAGCCGAAGTTCGTGATTCCGGGCGTGGGCGCCGTAGGTGCTGAAAATACTTATCTTGTGACCCCCACCGGAATGGAGAATCTCACTCCCTTCCCTGAGGAGATTCAGCAATTTTGATTTATATAATCAGTTTATATAATCAAACTATAATTTCAGTCTATATAATTTTTTATCTATACAATTAAGGTGTGATATGAATCTTAAGGATGAGGTGTCCGGCAAGGTCTTTCATCTTGTGGGTGATTGCGCCGACGCGCTTGGCTTGACCACCTGCATAGTCGGAGGCTATGTGCGCGATATTCTTCTGCAACGTAAATCCAAGGATATAGATTTTGTGGCGGAGGGTAGCGGCATAGAGTTGGCGAAGAGCGTGGCGGAGCATATAGGCAAGGGCGCGCATGTGGCGGTGTATGCCACATACGGGACCGCGCAGGTGCGCTACGGCAAGATGGAATTGGAGTTCGTGGGCGCCCGTAAGGAATCGTATAAAAGCGACAGCCGCAATCCCATAGTGGAGAGCGGCACCCTCGCCGAAGACCTTTCGCGCCGCGATTTTACGGTGAACGCCATGGCGATAAGTGTCAATAAGGCTGATTTCGGCGAGGTTATAGATCCGTTCGACGGTTTGTCTGATTTGAAACGTAAGATTTTGCGCACTCCGTTGGATCCGGATGTCACTTTCAGCGACGACCCTTTGCGCATGATGCGCGCCGTGAGGTTTGCCTCCCAGCTTAACTTCTGTATCTATCCCGACACTTTCGAAGCTATAAAGCGTAATGCCGAGCGTATAAAGATTATCACTAAAGAGCGTATCAACGATGAGTTGAGTAAGATTCTTTGCAGTCCGCGTCCTTCGGTGGGGTTCCGTCTCTTGGATGAAACCGGCTTGTTGCCGTTGATTTTCCCCGAGTTGTGCCTTCTCAAGGGTGTGGAGAACGTGGAGAATTTAGGACATAAGGATAATTTCAACCATACACTCCAGGTGCTGGACAATGTGGCGGCGCGTAGTGACAAGGAGTGGCTCCGTTGGGCTGCCTTGCTTCACGACATAGGGAAACCAGCCACGAAGAAATTCGAGCCGGGACGTGGTTGGACGTTCAGAAACCATAATTTCATCGGAGAGAAGATGATTCCCCGCATCTTCCGCAGTATGAAGCTCCCCATGAATGAGAAGATGAAATATGTGGCGAAGCTTGTGGGAATGCACATGCAGCCACAGGCGGTGGGGGAGGAGCAGGTCACCGACCGCGCCATCCGCCGTATGTCGAAGGAGGCGGGCGAGGACCTTGAGGATTTGATGATTCTCGCCGAAGCGGATATCACCTCGAAGAACAAGGCGAAGGTGCAGCGCATCCTCGAAAACTTCCAATATGTTCGTTCACGTTTGAAAGAGGTGAGCAGCAAGGATGATTGGAGGGAGTGGGAGAACCCCATCAACGGGAATATGATTATGGCTGTTTTCGGACTCAAGCAGCAGGAGCAGGGCAAGGTGATAGGAAGCCTCCGTGAAGAGATAAAGGATGAGATTTATTGCGTGCCGGAGAAGGAGAACTTCGACTATGCGTATGATTTCATGCTCTCTCTGGCGGAGAAGTATGGCATCACGCCCCTCCCCGGTGTTGATAAGGAGCAGATACGACTTATGGTGAAGCACCGGAAGCCCAAGGAGTAAGGGATAAGTCCGATAAATATGACCAAAAACGTTTGAGCCGTGGCGGAAGCCACGGCTCTATTGTTAGACTATAGCGCATTGATTGCTTAAAACGGGCCCAATGGTTAATTCGTATTGCTTTCCTTAGAACCACCCTCATGCTGAGGAGCTTTTTGAGCCGTCTCATTTGATTCCTTTGCAGAAGGCTTATCGTTCATTTTATCATTCCTTTTGTCGACACTCTTGTCAGCGCATTTGTCGGGACATTTGCCGGAGCCTTTATCAACGCATTTGTCAGTGCCTTTGTCGGCACGTTGGCATTCGCTTGTGATGCAAGTAGTGTCGTTGCACGGCGACGTAGCCGTTATGGTATCGTCGGGTAGAATCACAGATTGAACCACGACGCCCTCCACCTCTTCAACTTCAGTGTCGGGATTTGCGTTTCCGGAGCCACAGGCCCCGAGTGTCAGTGCCGTTGCCACGGCTCCGAGAAATAAAAGTGATAATCGCATAGTAAAATAAATTATGATTTAGATTTCGTTGGTATAACACTTGATTAAACTAAATTGTTCAAACAGAGATTAGAGATTGGATAGTAGAGATTAGATAGTAGATGATAGATGATAGATGTTAGATAATAGATATTAGGGGGGGGAGAGGGTTTGCGGAAAAATTTTTGGGGAATGTTGGTGGAATGAAAAAAAAGTAGTAATTTTGCACGCCGATTATATCCAAAGTAATAGTCGGGGATGCCGTCAGCGCTCATTGGCCTGGGCACGCGGAGCAACCGATGGATACATTAACTAAAAAAAGCAACAATTTAAAGTGGACTCTTTAAGTTACAAAACCGTTTACGCTACCCCGAACACAATCAAAAAAGAGTGGGTAGTAATTGATGCAACCGACCAAGTGTTGGGCCGTCTGTGCGCAAAAGTGGCAAAAATTTTGCGTGGTAAATATAAACCCGATTTCACTCCCAACATGGATTGCGGCGACAACGTGATTATCATCAACGCCGACAAAGTGAAAATGTGTGGTGACAAGATGAATACTCGCGAGTATCTTCGTTTCACCGGCTATCCCGGTGGTCAACGCGCTTACACTCCCGCCGACTTGATGGCTAAATCCTTCAAGGGCACAGTGAAAGCCGGCAAACATCCTTTGTATATAAAGGTGTTGAAGGGTATGCTTCCTAAAACTAAATTGGGCGCTAAACAACTCAACAACGTTTACGTGTACAACTCAGCAGAGCATCCTTACGAGAGCATGAACCCGAAAGTAATCGACATCAATAAATTGAAATAAGAGATGGAAATGATCAATGCAATTGGCCGTAGAAAGGCTGCCGTAGCTCGTGTGTATGTAAACGAGGGAACCGGAAATATCACCATCAACAAGCGTGCGCTCGAGGTTTATTTCCCCTCTTCAATCCTTCAATATATCGTAAAACAACCCCTTCTCAAACTTGAGGCAGAGGCTCGCTACGATATCAAAGTCACTCTCAATGGTGGCGGTTTCAAAGGTCAGGCTGAGGCCCTCCGTTTGGCTATCGCCCGCGCTTTGGTGAAAATCAATCCTGAGGATAAACCCGCACTCCGCGCCGAAGGCTTCATGACTCGCGACGCCCGCGTCGTTGAGCGTAAGAAACCGGGTCGTCCCAAAGCTCGCAAACGCTTCCAGTTCAGCAAACGTTAATCTATTTCGCTGCTTAAAGTTGAAATTGAACGTAGCTTAAATCGAATATTACTTCCGCTTGGCATGCCCCCCGGGGCGTGCCGGGCGTAGGTTTTATATAGAGTTTAGTATCTAAATTTCCAAGACGGCATCCTCCGGGGGCCTTACTTGAAAATTGATTTTAAAACAAAAGAAAGTAAACAAAAAACAAAAAAAATGGCAACACCCACATTTGAACAACTTCTCAACGCAGGCTGCCACTTCGGCCACCTGAAAAGAAAATGGAATCCCGCAATGTCTCCCTACATCTTCATGGAGCGTAACGGCATTCACATCATCGACCTCTACAAAACAGCCGCAAAACTTGAAGAGGCATCCGCGGCTCTCAAACAAATCGCTAAAAGCGGCAAACGTATCCTTTTCGTAGCCACTAAGAAACAAGCGAAAGAGGTTGTGGCAGAGAAAGCTCAAAGTGTAGAAATGCCTTTCGTCAACGAGCGTTGGCCGGGAGGTATGCTCACCAACTTTCCCACTATCCGCAAGGCAGTGAAGAAGATGACCACCATCGACAAAATGAGCAAAGATGGCACTTTCGACAATCTTTCCAAGCGTGAGAAATTGCAAATCACCCGTCAACGTGCCAAATTGGAGAAGAACCTCGGCAGCATCGCCGACTTGAACCGTCTTCCCAGCGCTTTGTTCGTAGTTGACGTGATGAAAGAGCACATCGCCGTGGCTGAGGCTAACCGTCTCGGTATCCCCGTGTTCGGTATGGTCGACACTAACTCTGATCCCTCCAACGTGGATTTCGTTATCCCCGTTAACGACGACGCTTCAAAGAGCATCGAGATCGTTCTCGAGACTGTATGCGCCGCTATCGCCGAGGGTCTCCAAGAGAGAAAAATCGAGAAAGTAGACGCTGCTGAAGAGGGCGAGAACGAAGAGGCTCCCGCCGCCGGCAAACGTCGCCGCGTACGCCGCAACGAGCAAAACAACGAGGCTCCCGCTGCCAAAGCAGAAGAGGCTGCTGAGTAATCATTAATCATTTAAAGAATACAACAATGGCTGTATCTATAGAAGATATCAAAAAACTTCGCACCATGACCGGCGCCGGTATGATGGACTGCAAAAACGCTTTGGCTGAAACTAACGGTGACATCCAAGCTGCTATCGAAATCATCCGTAAAAAAGGTCAAGCTGTGGCTGCCAAACGTGAAGACCGCGACGCCGCTGAGGGTTGCGTTCTCGCTGAGGTTAAAGGTGGCTTCGCCGCTATCGTGGCTTTGAAATGCGAGACTGACTTCGTTGCTAAGAACGAGTCTTTCCGCACACTCACCAAAACTATCCTCGACGCCGGAGTGGCTGCCAAAGCTAAATCTCTCGACGAGCTTAAGGAGGTGAAATTGGCTGACGGCCGCACTGTGGCTGAGCACATCACCGACGAAATCGGTAAAACCGGTGAGAAAATGGAGCTCGGCGCTTACGAGTACGTTGAGGCTGCAAGCGTTGCCGCTTACGAGCACCTTGGCAACAAGCTCGCCACTATCGTAGCTTTGAACCAAGATGGCATCGATGAGAACATCGGTAAAGAGGTGGCTATGCAGGTTGCCGCTATGAACCCCGTTGCTGTGGACCGCGACAGCGTGGATCCCAAAGTAGTGGAGGAGGAGCGCAACATCGCTATCGACAAAACTAAACAAGAGCAAGTACACAAAGCTGTGGAAGTTGCTTTGAAGAAAGCCGGCATCAACCCCAACTTGGTTGACAGCGAGGATCACATCGCTTCCAACATCACTAAGGGTTGGCTCACCGAGGAGGAGGCTGCCAAAGCTCGCGAAATCGCTAAAGATGCCGCTGAGAAGAAAGCCGCAAACCTCCCCGAGGCTATGATCCAAAACATCGCCACCGGACGTGTCAACAAGTTCTTCAAAGAGAACTGCTTGTTGGAGCAAGAGTACCACCGCGACGCTAAACTCACAGTGGCTCAATATCTCGACGGTGAGAGCAAAGGCCTCTCCGTGGTTAGCTTCAAACGCGTTAACCTTAACCAAGACTAATTCTAAATTAGTATATACGAAGAGTGTGCCCTCACAAAAGGGTACACTCTCTTTTTTTATAAGAGAATAATTGCGTCAGTAGGATGACGTTATAAGATTACGTCAGTAGAATTACGTTAGAAAATGACGTGAAAGAATACGCAAGAAATATCGTAGTAAAATAATAACGTTAGAAAATAAGGGCTATATAACATTATGAACAAAGGTTTGATCGCCGCGGTGATGATCGCCGCCGGCACATTTGCTATGAAAGCGGATTTTCCCCTGCTTTCGAGTTTCGTTTCTCCCGGTCATGCCATTGAAGTGCAACATGGCGACCTTAATAAAAAAGCGTTGGCTACGGCGTGCTATGGTGTTAATGTCACCAAATCCGGCAGCCTGTTGGCGACCACGTTCACCGTGGAGGGTTTCTACAACGGAAACTTCGATGTCGAGTTCAATTATCTTTTAGGAAAGAGTTCCCCGAAGGAGGGTCCTTTCGCCGCCCGTGAGACAAAACCTGACGGGAGCGCCGGTGATTACGTCGGGAAATATCTCTCCATAGAGCGCGGCATCGCCGTAAACACTAAAATCGGAGCACTCTATTTCGCGATTCCCGACACTCTGGGATTGAAGAACACGCTCAACACCATGCTCACTCTCAGCAGCACTTGCGACGCCAACAATTATGGCGGCTACGATTTGAAATTTAAGGCCGTGACCATCGAGGGCAGCACTCTCGAAACCCTCTATGAGGTGTTTAAAAGCTATGGCGACAACGGAGTGATCGGAAGCGATGTGCTCAGCTATATCCTGGAGAGCAGCGATGTGACCATAGGTGCATTTAAGCTGACAATCGCCAATGAGGATGGATCCGCTTCCTCCACGGTGAATATGGAAGGATATGATCTCTCCACGTACACCCCCAACGCCAGCGTCACCGATAAATACTATCTTTCCAACACCGCCTCCACCTCCACAAGCACCGCCGACCGCGCTTACGACGGCATGGTGCAGGTAAACGATGACGGCACGTTTTCGCTCATAAACTTCTCCAACCGCGGTTTCGCCATAGCCTCCGCCACTGAGGATGACGCTCCCGTGGTGTCGCTCTCCGGGGTCAACGGAACAATAGATTGGAGCAACAATACATTCACCCTTGAGAATAAGCAGCAGCTTTATTTGGATCTCACCTATTATAATTCCATCACTTCAAGTCTCCTTGGCGACGGAGTGATTAATAAAGGTGTGCTTTATGCCGCGAAAAGTGGACTCTTCGGTGTGTTGAGCGCAGACACTTCCAATCCACAGGTGAGTGGAACAGCCACTTACGATGATGTGCAATCCTCCCACTCCGGCACCAATCTATGGGCTAAATCCGTAGCCGGAGGGGATTTGTTAACCACCGCTTCCGGTACTGTCAATCTTGAAATTCCCACGTATTGCGCTAAATGGGATAAGGCGATAGTGAGTCTCAGCAACGGCATCGAAAGCCATACTAATTTCATCGCATCCACACTCTGGAGCGTCCCCTCCGTCACCCGCGACATAACCCACGACGCGTCGTTCTCCGCGCTTTACCCCGCGACATTGGAATATGACAACGCCGCGGCGACACTGAAACTCTCCGGAGCGGTGGCGGATGAGAATGAGTCCGGCATGGTTGACCACTATGAGGTGTATCTACATCATAAGTCGGTGACCCGCGTGGCGAACTCTGTCCTTGGTCTGCTTGTCAATACCTCCGACTATAGTTCCGAATATGGCTTGACCAACTCCATCAAGGTCGCCGACACCGATGAAAACGGGGCTTTCTTCGGAGAGGTGGCTCTCGCCGATGTGCCGAACAATAATTCAAAACCCCTTTTCGGAAGCAAGAGCGATATTGATCCCGAGAATGATGAGTTCACCCTCTATGTGAAGGCTGTCTATGCCGATGAGTCGCTCTCTCCCACGTTCCATGCGCTCACCACGGTGAAAACCACGGTAGAGAAGATAGAGACCGGCGTTGCCGGAGCTAAGGATTATGTGAAAGTCGCCGGAGGTAAGGGGTGCATTGAAGTGTATGGTGTGGAGACTCTCTCCGTTTACGACCTCTCCGGCACCGCACTCTATTCCGGAGCTGGCACCAATCTTCCACTTCCCATGGGCGTGTATGTGGTTAAGGCTGACGATGTTCTATATAAGGTGGTGGTGCGTTAGTGAGTCTTCCACCGGCTCTTTTATTCGAAATGTGAATAATAGGGTTCGGAATATGGTGCTTTTTTATTAAAAAATTCGACAAAATCATCTTTTAAGGTAGGCATTTTTTGCTATGTAGCTGAAAATGCCTACCTTTGCCGTCTGTATTTATGAGTGTTGGTATAGAAAAATGCATTTTTCGAACTACGGCAACATTATAAATTAAGGTAAACATAATTAGTAATTTGGCTATGCGCGGTGCGCATGGCTCTGATAATTTATAAAAGATATGTGTGGAATTGTAGGCTACATCGGTGACGGCAACGTCTATGATGTCTTGATAAAAGGATTGCAACGTTTGGAGTATCGCGGCTACGATAGTGCCGGGATAGCATTGATGAAGGAATCAGGCAAGCTCAGTGTGTATAAATCCCTTGGCAAAGTAAGCGCTCTGGAGAAATTCTGTGAGGACAAAGATAAGGGGGCGGTACTCGGCATCGCCCACACCCGTTGGGCGACACACGGGGAACCCTCCGACGGCAACGCCCATCCCCATTACAGCGAGGATGGACATTTGGCGTTGGTACACAACGGCACAATTGAAAATTTCAAGCTTCTGAAGAACGCTTTGGAGACCCATGGCGTGAAATTCCATACCGACACCGACACCGAGGTGCTGGTACAGCTGATTGAGTATATCAAGATCACAAAGCATTGTTCGCTGCTCACTGCTGTGCGCAGTGCGTTAAAACAGGTGGTGGGGGCGTATGCCGTGGCTGTGATCGACACCACGGAGCCTAACCAAATCATCGCCGCCAGAAAGAGCAGCCCGTTGGTGGTGGGTATCGGTGAGAACGAGACATTCCTCGCTTCCGACGCCACGCCTTTCGTGGACCATACCAAGAAGGTGGTCTATATAGAGGATGAGCAAATCGTGATTATCCGCAAGGGTGAGCCTTTGCGAGTGGTCGATTTTGAGAATAAAGAGACCGAGATTGACGTGAAGGAGCTGGAGATGAGTATCTCCCAATTGGAGAAAGGTGGCTATCCCCACTTCATGCTTAAGGAGATTTTTGAGCAACCAGACACCCTGCGCGACTGTATCCGCGGACGTGTGCTCCCCGATGAGGGACGTGTGCTTCTCAACGGAGTATATCTATATAAGGATAAATTTCTCAACGCCAAGCGTATAGTGATAGTGGCGTGCGGTACATCGTGGCATGCGTCGCTGATAGGGAAGTACCTTATTCAGGAACTTTGCGGACTCCCGGTGGAGGTGGAGTATGCGAGTGAGTTCCGCTATTCCAACCCGGTGCTCGACGAGCGCGATGTGGTGATAGCCGTGTCGCAGTCCGGAGAGACCGCCGACACCCTCGCCGCGATAAAAATCGCCAAGGATATGGGCGCGTTCGTCTATGGCATCAGTAATGTGGTGGGATCCTCCATCCCCCGCGCCACCGACAGCGGCACATATATCCATGTGGGCCCCGAAATCGGTGTCGCCTCCACAAAAGCGTTCACCGGACAGGTGATGGTGCTGACCCTTCTCTCCCTTATGATCGCCCAGGAGCGCAAGTCCATCAGCGACGAACGTCTTGCGGAGCTGATCTCCGTGATTAAGAAGTTGCCGGACTACGTGAAGGAGTGCCTGAAACTTGATGGTCAGATTAAGAAATTATCGTTGATATACACATACGCGCACAATTTCCTCTATTTGGGACGCGGCTACAGCTATCCCGTGGCTCTCGAGGGGGCGTTGAAGCTTAAGGAGATTTCCTACATCCATGCGGAGGGGTATCCCGCCGCGGAGATGAAGCATGGCCCCATCGCCCTTATCGACCAGGAGATGCCCACAGTGATAATCGCGCCCTCCGACAACCTCTACGACAAGATCGTGAGCAACGTGGAGCAGGTGAAGGCGCGTGGCGGGTCCATCATCGCGATAGTGACGAAAGGGGACACCGTGATCCGCGAAATCGCCGATTATGTGCTTGAGGTACCCGCGGTGCCGGAGCCGTTGACTCCGATTATCACCACGATTCCGCTTCAATTGTTGTCGTATTACATAGCGATCAACAAGAGAAAGGATGTCGATATGCCGCGAAATTTGGCGAAATCGGTGACGGTGGAGTAGAAATTTGCCAAAAATCCCCAAATTGTAAGTAATTGATAATAAGGTAAGGGTGAGAAAACTTACAAAATAAGACGAAAAAAAAAGACAAAATATTTGGTGGGAATAAAAAAAGGCATTAACTTTGCAACCGATTTAAGGAGCGAACGACATGAAAGCTTCGGAAATCAGGCTTAAAAAGACGCCTCTTTAGCTCAGCTGGCCAGAGCACGTGATTTGTAATCTCGGGGTCGTTGG
>CAYQMV010000037.1:0-22177 GCA_964418705.1 uncultured Sangeribacter sp. | reverse complement strand
ATTACCAGAACGTGCTGTTCATCATCACCAAGCTCATGGGATTCTACGTCAAAGCGGAATACCACACATCCTCCGAACGCATAGACATGGTGCTACAGACGGATGAATACACCTACGTGATGGAGTTCAAACTCGACGGCACCGCCGAAGATGCCCTCGCACAAATCAACGACAAGGGCTACACCCTCCCCTTTGAGAACGGCGACCGCAAGCTCTTCAAAGTGGGCGTGAACTTCTCAAAGGAGACACGCAATATTGAGAAATGGATTGTAATGTAAAAAGGGACTCCAATTCGTAAAATGGCACGAATGGAGTCCCGAAGTATAACGCTCATCGAAAAGAAGATGGGCAAGCGGTGTGTTAAAACTCAAATCTTTCAAGCTTCATCTCACATAGAGATTGCATCTTAGGCACCAAGGTGGTGAAATGAGGAGCGGCGGAGTGTGCCGCCAAAGCGGCATCATCGCGCCATGTTTCGCAAATCATCATCACATCGTCGCGTGTGCCGCTCACAAAAATATCATAAGCCACACATCCCTCGTCCTTCAATGACTTCTCAACTAATTCCTTAGCTATGGCAAGGACTTCCGCTTTTTTATCCTTGTCCACCTGTATAAATGCGTTTAAACGAATCATAATAATTTATAGTTTTTTAGTTATATATCTGAATTTCCCCTTCTAAAACACTTCTAAACAGAGCAATAAGTTCTCAAAAATTCTTCAACTCATGATAGAGGCGATGCACCGGAAGCCCCATCACATTGTAGAAACTTCCTGAGATGGAACTTACCGCAGCACATCCAATCCACTCCTGAATACCATAAGCTCCGGCTTTGTCGAGCGGAGAGAAGCGTTTCACATAGAAACTAATCTCCTCTTTCGATATTGGAGCGAAAGTGACATCAGTGGAAACACTGAAAGAGAGATGCTTATCCTTAGAGAGTATGGAGACACCCGTCACCACCTTATGCGTTTTTCCCGAAATCGCGGCAAGCATACGCTCCGCATCATCGGCATCAACAGGCTTACCTAAAATCACGCCATCATTAATCACCACAGTGTCGGCGGTGATCAACAAAGCATCGTCAGCCATACACTCCTTAAAGGCATCCGCCTTTAAATTAGCCAGAAACTCCGGGACACGCTCCACGGCGAGAGCGGAGGGGTAAACCTCCTCCACCCCATCAATCGTAATCACCTCGAAAGGCAAACAAAGCTGCTCCATCAGTTCCTTACGCCGCGGCGATTTGCTGCCGAGCAGAATCTTATATTTACTTAAATTATCATACACCTTTTCTGTCATGTTTCAAGTCGTATTTACCACCCGAAGGCTTCATTATCACTCATCCAATCACCATGCGCCTTCATCACCTGTTCGATGATGTCGCGTCCCACACCGTAACCGCCGGTGAAGCGCGACACATAAGCGGCAGTCTCCTTGACCTCCCATGCGGCATCGTGGGGAGCGCACGGGAGTCCGACATAGCGCATACATCTCAAATCAGGGATATCATCCCCCACATAAGCCACCTCCTCGGGAGCAAGTCCATTGGCATCCATCCACTCCTTCAGCAACGGCAACTTATGCGCGGCGCCAAGGTATATGTCGGTCATGCCAAGTCCTTCGAAGCGCACACGCACGGCCTTGGTGTTGCCTCCGGTGAATATGGCGAGCTTATAGCCCTTTTTCACAGCCAATTGTATGGCGTAGCCATCCTTGATATTCACCATACGCATGGGTTCACCCTCCACGCTCAAGGGTATTGTGGAGGGTGACAACACACCATCCACATCAAAAGCTATCGCCTTTATTTTAGTCAAATCATAATTGATGCCACTCATATATCTTTTCTTAGATTTTGATATCTTTGCAATTTTGATATCTTTGCATTATCATTTTCGCCATCAAAGCGTAGAGAGTCTGAAGATCGCTCCCTTCAGGCAACACATCCAAATGGCGCTGAAGAGTGAGTGTGTCGCGGCGACGCGCGGGCCCCGTCTGAGACTTCACGGGAGTCAACTCCCGGCACTTCCCCACCGTCTCCTCAATCAAAGGATAAAGCACCGACAAATCAAGATGCTCCCCCCTCAACAAATCATCAGCGAGCGTGAACAGATAATTCACATAATTGCACGCCAACACAGCCGCCAGATGCAATTTACGCCGTCGAGATGAATCGGCACGCTCCACACTCTGTGAAACTGAAGCGGCGAACTCATACAGAGCATCCTCCACACCCTTTTCCGACCCTTCCACGAACAACGGTATCTCATCATACACCAACGCCTTCCCCTTGGTGAAAGTTTGCATAGGATAAAAAACACCCCTATGCGCAATCTCTTTAGGCAACACTTCAATGCTCGTGGTTCCGGAAGTGTGCGCCACAATTCCCGGCATACCTATAAGCTTCCTGGCGACCTCGCATATAGCATTGTCGCTCACAGATACAAGATAAATATCCGCATCAGAGGGAAGCGTATCCATACCGCGGGAGTTAACAGGCACCACCTCAGCCTTGCCGGAGAACCAGCGGTTGAGATGCCATGCCACATTTCCTTGACCTATAATAGCTATCTTCATTTCACCTTAATATTTCTTCAAAGAGGAGTTAAACGTTTCTGTGTAATTACCAAAACAGTTCCATGTAATTCCTAAAACGATTCTATGTAATTCCTAAAACGTTTGCACAAAATTACTAAAATTTACCATTCCCATAGTCATCCTCATGTTTATTTCAACACATAAGTCCACATTTCCATCAGCGTCAATCAGAGCGTCAATTCCCAACGGACCTCTGTAGTATGGGGCTATCATCTCGGCAATCACGTCTCTCAAGGCATCGACCACCGCATGGGACCAAAATCCACGGGAGGCCTCCACAATCAAATCATAAAGTTCATCCTGCGGCAAAATAATATTCCCCACATATTGGCTATGGTCATCGACATTAAACACCGAATACCCTTTGAAAACCACGACATCAGACGGTTTCATGTTTTTCACAGCGGCAGAGTCATTCACCGCATCATTCACAGCGTCATTCACCACGCCGTTTACCATCCACTCCGTAGCGAAATCGAGTCTACGCGACCACCCCACTTCAGCGAGTATTGAACCTTGGCGGCGCAACGTACCCCTCACCCAACCACGCAAGTCCTCACCGTCACAACGCAGCACACGCATCACTCCCCTGCCGGAACTGCTCCATGGGGCTTTTAGATAACCACCGGGGTTGGCGGCACACCACCGCATGACGGAATCATAGTCGTCCAACTCTTCGGGTAACGGGTATGGCGGATGGTAATCCAATCGTCTGTTGACCTCGGAAAGGAAAGGTATGGTGGTTCTTCTGTGCGACAACCGGCGCAGATCATCAATCTGCACAGATGTGGGTAAAGACTCCTCCGCCACACCCTTGTTTAACAACATTCTACGCAAAGCATGATTCCATCCCCATGGTTTTATCACCATGTCGCAAGGGAGTTCATCATCACGTCTGAGAATCATAAGACCCTGCGACACCACCAAGGGGTATTCAGGCAACGTGCGCAATTCCTCATCGGAAAAATCATCAAGGAGCATAACCGCATCCCCCACATCAGCGTACCTCGCCGGGGTCAACGCTTTGGCACGACGCAGAGCGACCACACTCTTCGGGGGAGTGTAATACTCATTGCCACACGCCAAAGCGAAATCGGTCTCCGGATTAAAGATATGAATCGACGCCATTTCTTATGTATCATATCTTATACATTATATTATATCATATCATCATATCCTATTCGGCACGATAATACTGAAGCAGATAGCAGCGCGCCACAAAATCAGCATCAGTTTTCGACAGCACTCCACCATCGCCACCCCACTGAATCTCAGGGAGCAAGGCATTATCCAGTGCATAGAGCGTGAGATCAATAGGTGCGAGTCCGCGCCGCGTGAGCAAATCAAAAGAATGACTACGCGCATACTCCTCATCATAGCATGGATTGGAGGGATGTTTGATGCAACGCGCCACATCCTTAGCAAGCAACATACCCTTCTTTTCATTCACCAAAAGGATAAAGTCGCGGCACGACTCCAAGCCCGGAATCACATCATGCTCCGGATCCCATCCAAAAGCCTTGTTGAAGAATTTCTTTAAATCAGCGAGATTGCTGAAGAAAAGCATCCGTTCGCCCCCGCTGGCATTGATAAAAGGCTCAAAATAACTATGCGGCGCATCCTCCCCATCGCTCTTTTTCCTACGTGGTTTAGGGAGTTCACCCTTCACCAACAGCCACACCCATTCACGCAAAAACAGAGACAAAGGTCCCGTGGGCACATTCATCTGCGCCTCCCCCATCTCCTTGATCATACTATCCTTGTCCTTACCCTTCAAGTTTTGCATCAGAGTGTAGAAATTTGTCTTAAACGCCGGAGCGAGAAGATATGACGACCAATACATCCAATGACCCAAGGTAGTGATTGTCTGAGCATCCTCGGGGTCATACATATCAAGATCGTTTGTCTTTAACATTCCTTCCGGGATGGGTGAATCCTCATAGCTACGTTCCAACTCGGCGTAAAGGACCTTAGACAAGCGCATCAACTCCTCATCCTTGGGATTAAGGAACTGCCATTCGCCGGGCATATAGAAAGCTATGGCGTACCATGTCAGAAAACACACATCGGCGAAATTCAACTCATAATCCACATAAACGCCCTCCTCCATTTCACCATTGACTGTGAGCGAACCCTCCTCCGATGTGAAGAACGGAACAGGATAGCCGTAGAGTTGGTTGCAATGGTCGGTGAAGGCACGCCATAGACCTATGTCGCCACTGATATCCTGAAGATAACACGTGAGACACAGAGCCACCTCCTTGCGTCCCGCCCCGGGGAACGACATCATCAATTCGGAATTATCCCACTCGGTGAGCAAGCGGTTGGCAAGCTCCATATACCAATAATCCGAGGGAAACATCTCATGGGCATTGACCTTGCGTTGGAGATATTCTTTATCTGTAATGATAGTATTCATAGCAATCCGATTTATTTTTAATTACACAAAGTTATTGATTTGTAGCGACAAAATCATGCTGTGTGGCATCAAAAATTATATTTTTATTATCGAACATACGCATCATCCATCCCTCTTTCACCAAATTCGAGGGAGTGTCGGCGACAATCCTCCTGTCGGCGGTAAGCAACCATATCTTATCAGCCATACGCACCGCCTGCGCCACATCGTGCGATGATAGCAACACCGCGGCGTCACGTTCACGCGCTATTCCCTTCAGAAGCGACATAATCTCAATTCTCGCCGAAGGATCCAAAAACGAGAAGGGTTCGTCAAGAATAATTATAGGTGATTGCTGCGCCAAAGCTCTGGCAATCATACATTTCTGGCGTTCTCCATCAGAGAGTTCGGCAAAGTATGAATCCCTCTTATAGGATATTCCCACGGCATCCATGGCGGTAGCCACCATGCGGCGGTCTTCGTCGGAAAAGAGTCCGAATATTCCGGTGTGGGGATGGCGTCCCATTCCCACAATCTCCTTCACCGTCATACCACCCGCCATCATTCTGTCGGTGGTCACTATCGCCACTTTCTCAGCGAGCCTGCGACGGGAATAGCGCGCTATCTCCATGCCGTCGATATTCACACTCCCCGATATCAAGCGCAGTTCTCCGGTGACACTTTTAAGGAGCGTGGACTTCCCGGCACCGTTCCTACCCAACAGAGCCACCACCTCACCGGCGGCGAGGGAGAGATTCAAATCAGTCAATAATGGTGTCTTACCATATCCCACTGATAAATCCTTTGTCGACAATCGCACCATTTGTTTTACCTTTTATTATTCTTATTTGAACGGTTTATTCTAACGTCTATTATTCTTATTTGAGTATCTAATTTAAACGGTCTAATTGAAATAAGCAAGTTTCTTACCCGCCACGAGGAGATACAGAATCACCGGGACACCGAAAATGGGAGTCACCGCGTTAATAGGCACCACACCCAAACCCGAGGGAAGCACAGTGATAAGGGCACAAATCATAGAAATAATCGCACCTATGAGCATAGACGAAGGGAGCAGCACGAAATGATTGGAAGTTCGCATGAGCAAACGCGCCAAATGCGGCACTATCAATCCCAAGAAACCTATTGGACCGCAGAATGCGGTCACCGCGGCGGTAAGCAAACCCGACACTAAAAGAAGCTCACCCCTCACCCTACGCACAGAATACCCCATATTGGCGGCATAACGTTCCCCTAAGAGGAGGGCGTTAAGAGGTTTTGCCAAGGGGAGGGAAAGGAGGAGGAGAGTCACGGTCATGGTCATAAGTATCGGGAGTGTGTCGGTGGTGACACCCATATAACTACCCATCCCCCACACAGCGAACGACTTCACATCTTCGGCTGGAGCGAAAAAATTCAGCAATGAAATCACCGCCGAGGAGAAATAGGAGAACATTATTCCCACAATGAGCAGCGTCAAAGCATTCTTCATCATTGAAGAGAATCCCACTAAGAGGACAACCACCGCCAAAGCTCCTGCCGACGCACCAACAATGACAAGCGACGCGCCGCCCAAGCCCGCGTCTGCGACATTCACCGACAACAACGGCGCCGCAAGCGACAATAACGCCACTCCCAGCGAAGCGCCCGACGACACACCCATAATCGAAGGTCCCGCCAAGGGATTGCGGAACGTGGACTGCATTATCAATCCGGCAGCGGACAACGCCGCCCCGGCGGTCATCGCGGTCATCGCCAACGGAAGGCGCGCTTCCAGCACTATATAGCACCACGTGCGTTTGGTCTCTCCACCGCTCAACGCCGCCACGACATCGGAAAGGGGAATATCCACCGCTCCCACCATCAACAGCAACGCCAACAGCAGAAACAGCAGAATTATCAATATGCCATATATAAGGCTATTTCTCATTTTTTCTATTTATTCCCTATCGGACTGAAGTATCTCAATTGATACTCCGAAGCAAGCTCCGGATGAAAGATTTTGATATAGTCGGCGAGCAACAAATCGGGGTGGAAAGGGAACTCCTCGAAGAGCATGGACTCCGAGGTGTCGCAACAATAAACCCCACCATCAATGAATGGTTTGAACTCGGCATAACGCTTATCTTGTGCAAGCAACGACTCCGGCGTGCATACGCCAAAAGTCTTCAGCACCCAAAAATCAGCGTCGCCGGCTTTTTCAAAGACCTCCTCGAAAGTGAGTGAGAGTGATCCTGTTCCCTCAGTGCCGCTCCACGGGTAATCGGCGCCGGAATCCGCAAGCAATGCCGCCATATAGCTTCCACCTGCGGGTAAATACCACACACCCTCATACATATTCTCCACCAATACCTTTGGACGGACAGAAACATCGGCGGCTTTCCGCTTCAAATCATTGTAGCGACTCTCAACTTCAGAGAATATACGCTCCGCCTCATGACTCTTACCTACAAGAAGTCCCATAAATTTCACCCACTCGGCACGTCCTAACGGAGTGCGTTCAAGGTTATCGGTGAATTTTAGATACGTCACGCCCTGCTTCGAGAGGTCCTGCACGTTCATTCCCTCATAAATGCTTATCATAACAGCCTCGGGACTTAGCTCTATAAGACGTTCGATGGATGGAGAGGATGAATTTCCAAGATCCGCCACAGAACCATCTTCAAGACCCTTCTTTATCTCCGGAATCTTGAAATAAGCGGCATCTGCGACACCCTTCACCACATCTATGGAACCAAGTTCCTTAAGCAGCGAGGCGTGTACCGAAGTGTAAGCCACCACATTCTTCAACGGCACTTCCAAAACCTCACCTTCTGGAAGATTGGACGGTGCGGAGGAACCGCGCGGCACCAAAATGTATGTAGCTAACGGAGTGGCGGAATCCTTATCTCCGCGCACCTCCACTTTCGTGTAGCCGTCACACTCAGTTATCTTCAGCAGTTGCGAATAGCGCAGCTCCATGGACTCTTCCGAGGCTATGCCACCCCCTTTTTTGCCATTTTTTTCACCACCGCAGGCAGTAAACACAAAAAGCACCATTACGACAATGATGCTTTTATATAGAGTATCTCTGTTAAGATATTTCATGTCAACACATTATAGATGTTTCTATCAATATAGCTGTTTATCGACCTAAATTCTATGCGAGCTGTGCGATTATCTCATCCACGGAAAGGAGGTTTTGATCACCCGACTGCATATTCTTAAGTGCTATTTTGCCGGATTTCAACTCCTCGTCACCGATAATCGCCACGTATGGGATTTTCATGCTGTCGGCATAACCCATTTGTTTCTTCATTTTGGCGTTGTCGGGATACAGAATTGCCGGAATGCCGGATCTTCTCAATTCAGAGAGATAGCCGAGGGCGGCGGCAGCTTCCGCATCGCCGAAGTTGGCGAACATGATTGTGGGGGCGGAGGTCAGCGTGGGAGGGAAAAGGTCAAGATCCACAAGCACATCGTAGATGCGGTCGGCACCGAAAGATATGCCTACGCCGGAGAGTCCCGACATACCGAAGACACCGGTGAGGTTGTCGTAGCGTCCGCCGCCTGTGATACTTCCCATCTGAGCATCAAGGGCTTTAACCTCAATGATTGTGCCGGTGTAATAATTAAGACCGCGTGCCAACGAAGAATCAAATTCCACAGCGCACTCATGTCCCGCAGTGGCAAAACCACCCAACACAATGCGCAATTCCTCAATACCCTTCATTCCGACTTCCGATTCCTTGAGAATCCCGGCAAGAGCGGCTATCTTCTCCTCATCGCTTCCGGAGAGCGTCAACACGGGAGTGAGTTTCTCAATACTCTCCTCACCGAGTTCATTGGCACGAAGCTCCTCGATTACCTTCTCAATACCTATTTTTTCAATTTTATCGATAGCGACGGTGATGGGGACCAACTTATCCTCAGCCCCGATAACTTCAGCGATACCGGCGAGTATCTTGCGGTTGTTGAGTTTGATGACAGTGCGAATCCTCAGTTTTGAGGAGAACACGAAATCAATGAGAGACAGGAGTTCGACCTCATTATACAGCGACTCGGATCCCACCACATCGGCATCACACTGATAAAACTCGCGGTAACGTCCCTTTTGAGGACGGTCGGCGCGCCATACAGGCTGCATTTGAAAACGCTTAAATGGCATTTGGAGTTCGTTGCGGTGCTGCACCACATATCGTGCGAACGGCACAGTGAGATCATAGCGCAAGCCCTTTTCACAAAGCTTCGCCGCCAACGCCGGACGTGAGTCCTCCGCCAAATCCTTATCACCAACACCCTTCATGAAATCACCGCTGTTAAGAATCTTGAAAAGGAGTTTATCCCCCTCATCGCCATACTTGCCCATAAGTGTGGAGAGGTTCTCCATGGCGGGTGTCTCTATCTGTGAATAACCGAAAAGCTTAAACGCCTCTCGGATAGTGTCGAATATATAGTTGCGGCGCGCTGTCTCCAATGCGCCGAAATCACGTGTCCCTTTAGGAATAGAAGGTTTCTGAGCCATCTTATTTAATCTTTTTATTGACCTTATAATTTACTGCAAAGTTAACGATTTTCCCACACTTTCACAAATATAGCGGCTATGGCGCACATATACTCCCTTTCCCTCTCAATATCACTATATCACTAACTATCAATATCTTAGCATTTTTTAAGGAGATATATTCGCCGCATATCGCATTTTTTTGTGAACTTTGCACGCCAAAAATTCAAAGTCCCCCGGAATTTAAAGAAAGAAGAGGGGTAACGTAATTCACCAATAAATAAAATGATTAATCAAAACGAAGAGATTCAAAAAAACACCACACCACAATTCAGCAAAAGCTACTACGTGTTCCTAATGATTTTTCTCGGCATGATGTCGGCGTTCGGGCCCTTTATCACCGACATGTACCTGCCCTCGCTTCCCACAATGGTTCATGACTTCCACACCACCGAATCATTGGTCCAATTGTCTCTCACCATGGGCATGATCGGGCTTGCCGTGGGACAAATTTTTTTCGGACCTATCAGCCAGAAATGGGGGCGCAAGCCGGTGCTTCTAATCTCCATGATATTATTCATCATCGGAGCATGCACCTGCATTTTCTCCACCGACATATACTACTTCCTACTCTGCCGTCTGGCGCAAGGCATAGGCGGTGCCGGAGGCATCGTGCTTTCCCGCTCCATAGCCACCGACTGCTATTCCGGACGCCGCCTGGCGAAAACCATGGCTATTATCGGCGGAATCAACGGTATAGCCCCGGCATTCGCCCCGGTGGTCGGCGGATTGCTCGCCAACAGCATCGGATGGCAAGGCATCTTCTGGACACTCACAGGTCTTGGAGTGGTTCTCTTCCTCATGACGCTAAACTACAGAGAGACACTCCAACCGGAGAAACGATTCACAGGCAAAATCCTCTCCACTTTCAAAGATTACAAGCACGTACTCAAAATCAAACGCTTCACCACCCTTGTAATGGCTTACGGACTCACCATGGGAGTGCTCTTCGGATATATCTCCGCCGCACCGTTCATTATCCAACAGCAATTCAATTTCAACGAAATAGCATTCGCGATATTCTTCGGTGTCAACTCAGTGCTCATCGGGGTAGGATCGGCAGTGGCGTTGAAGTTCAAATCCTTGGAAAAAGCGTTGCTTTATGCCGGGGGCGGAATGGTGGCTGTCGCTATCATTCAAATGATTCTTGTGCTTGTGGGCAACAATATCTACACATACGAGGCATGCACTGCGGCGCTCCTACTCTTCGTGGGCATCGCCATCACCTCCTCCACCTCCATGGCGATGGATGAGGGCAGACAATACACGGGTGCCGCCGCGGCTATAGTTGGGGCGATAGGGTTTGTGTTCGGCGGCATCGTCTCCCCACTTGTGGGCTACGGTGACATTCAAACCACCACAGCAATACTCCACATCATAATCACCATCTCCGTACTTTACACAGCCTCTACCTTGCGAGGGAGAGATTAAGCGATATGCCGTAGTTTGAGTTAGTGGTCGGGAAGGAAGCGTTGGTGACCAACGGTTTATTAATCTGATGGTCGAAGAACGCCGACATAGTGACGCGCTTACTCAAAATATAGCTTGCCATGAAATTAATTGAAATGGCCTGGCTACCATTGGTGGCCTGCGAATAAGCGCTCTCGATTTTACGAATTAAGCTTTGGTTCGAAGAGAATGAGAAATCAAGATTCAACGACAAATCATTGCTCACGCCACCCTGCTTGCTGCCAATCTTAATGATTGAGCTGAAGTTGGCAATTTTGTATCCGGCACCGACAGTGAACTGCTTGCTCGTAGCCTCCACGATTTGACCGGCGGAGGTGTTGAGCGTCAGCGTTCGTGAGTCGCGATACTCGGCGTTGAGCGTGAGGTCGTTTTGCAGAGTGGCGCTAAACCCGATCAACGGGGCGAACTTCTCCGTGATAGCCACGGAGGATATATTATAGGGCGACGACGGAATCGGGTTGCCGGTCTGCTGGTCGTTTGTGAAACCAAGATCACCATCCACACTGATCCAATCAAGGTAGCTTGTGTATGAACCCACTGAATAGGTACACTGATAAGCGTGGGAGAGGGTGAATGATTTGAAGATTTTCTTAATAGCTTCAATTCTGCCCAAACCATCGTATGTGACGCGCCAGTTGGGACGCATGGAACTGAGTCCGGGAAAGTGTGAGAGGGTGATTTTTTTAGCATCCTGCCCTGTGTAGGCGGCGATAAACGCCGGAATCAACACATCGGGACTTGTCTGCGACACCGTACCCAACTCTGGATTATAAGTGGTTCCGCCCACGGGATTGCCGGAAAGGAATCCTGTGGAGGGATAAGTCATGCCATGATAAGCCGACTCCACCCTGTTAGCTACCGTAGGTATGTTCGCAATGAACTGATCAAACGCATCACTCTGATACCCGTTGGAGGCCTTGCTCGACTTCAACGCTGTGGCAAGTGCCATCTGTGTGCGTGTGTAGGAACCGGTGTAGGTGGTCGGTATGTCGGCGTACATGAACTGCATCTGCTTGGTGCGGTTGTCGGTGAGATTGGAGGTCAACAATATCTTCAAGCCGCGTATAGGCTCAAGATTCAACTCAAAGTTATACTCCTTCACCTCAGTCCATATCGCCGGAGAGGTCTGATTATCATCTATGACCATCCAGCCGCGCTCCAAAGCCTTGTCAATATATGACTCATCAATGAAACCGAATGCGAAATCAAGCCCCGGAGCCATAGGGCCGTAATTCTTCGATTGACCGAAGATATCACCGATAGTGGGCGCGAAGAGCGGCAAGGTCATAGACTTGGAATTGCGGTACTTGAAGCTGACGCTGCGCGGTGTCATTAGGAAACGCACGGTGTAGTCGCCTATTTCATGCAGAGCGTTCTTCTCCTCTTTCTTCTTCACCTCGGTGATTGTCAGCTTCAGCTGCTTGTCGCCGCGGGTGAGAATCTCCACTTTGTTCTCATCTATGATTTTAGTCTCCAACTTGACAGGATTACTGCCCGACATCGCCACGATCTTCACCGATTTGGTTTTTAGATTATGGGTGATAACCACGGAGGTATCCTTCTCAAGCGTTATGGCACGTTCAAACTTCTTTGGACGCTCACGTTTCTCCGACTGCTTTTTATTACTGTTGCGCGCGGAGGAGGATGATGAGAAACGTTGGTTAATACGTTTGAGATATTCAAATTTATTGAAAAAGGACTCAAAATTAAACTTCGCGTCGGCGTTCCAAACAGCGTTGTTCTGAATGCTGTTGCCGATATAGACGTCCTCCACTGTGGCACCGCGATCCCACTTATAAGTGGCGTTGTAGCTCACATTGGCGGTAAGGAAATCGAGCACCGGAATCTTATTGAACGGAGCCTTATAAGAGGCGGTGAATGTCTGATTATAATTCCATGGCGTACCAAGCCCCTTGATGGAACTCCACACGGTGTCTCTCCACTCCCGATATTTGTCGGGGAAGAGTTTCTTGTTCACCGCGCCCACCGTCTCCTCAATTCTCGCCGTGGTGTTGTTGGCGAAAGAGAAGTTGAGAGATTTGGTGAGGTTCCATGTGAGGTTCAACTGGCGGTTCCAAAGGAAGTTTTTACTTACCTGCACCGGGAGTTGGAAGTCAACATCAGCATCCGAACGTGTCTGCTCCTCGTAGTAATAACGTGAAATATTATTGAGATAGGAGATGGAATTGAACATCCAATTCAGCTCCCAATCCTTCAAAAACTTCATGTTCTTATTCTTGGACTTGATGCCGCTGAAAGGTTTCCATCCCTTCACGTATGGGGAGTAGCTGTACTGAAGGCTACCATGGTAATCGTTGGTATACTCATACTCAGTATTCGGATCGGCGTTGCGCTGCTTGTTGAATGAGAATGAGAAAGTGAAGTTTGTGGGATCCCATGGCATGGGGTTCTTGCTCTTCACATCGAATTTCAATCCGGAGATAGAGAAACTCTCCACCGTCTTGGTAGTGACGGCGTAGTTTTTGATAGAATCCTTCTCCTGTTTCGTTGTGGCGGCTTTAAGCGCATCTTTAAGAAGAATATCCTGATCCAAAGGATTATACTTTGGCGTGGTTGTTTCGTTTGAACGCGAGTAGTAGATCGGGGCTGAGAGCTTCGCCTTTTCCGGGAGCACCTTTCCGGCGTTCGCCTGCACAGCCACGGTGTACTGTTTGTAATCATCCATGCGTCGCGAAGAGAGTCCCTGGTCCACGCTTCCGAATCCCGCGGTTTCGTTATGGGATGAGAAGTTGACGGTGGCAAGATCGCTCATTGCGAGGTTTACGTTTGTTTTTGCAGCCCAACCACCCTCTTCATCGAAATCTGTCACTTTAAGCTCATTGACCCAAACAGTGCCATCCTTAACGGAGTTTGACTTATTGCGCACACCGATTAGCATCACCCTCACATCAGAGAGCGACGGATTACCCAACACGGAAACAGTGTTTTGCGCATTATCGGGGTCGTGACCGCTATATACGTTTACAAAGTTGACACCCTCCTGTCCCTCACTCTTGGCTTTATTGCGCGCCGTCTTAATATCGGTGAAGACATCGAAAGGTATGTTCATGTAGTTGGAGATAGGCCATACTTTCTGACGGTCAGAGGTGGATTTATTGCTGTAGTTCCCGGCAGGGGTCAGCTGCAAGGGCACCTCGTATTCATAATAGTTGCTCTTGACATCAGATCCAAGGCGGATAAACATTGCGAGGTCGCCGTTTGCGAGGTTCGTGGGATCATCGATGAGAGCCTCGGCGTGTACCCACATCTGCAATCTCTTATAGACACGCAAATCGAGCTGGGTGTTGCGGTAGACACCGCGGGCATCCCCCGCCTGGAGGTCTGTGACCTTCATCGCCATGGATTGCTCATTAAGCTGCACCGCCTGCGATTGTCCGGGGTCTTGAATACGGGTCACTCCGGGGGGAAGAATATAGTTCACCGGCTTCTGTCCGGAGTTCTCCTCAATGTTCACTGTGCTGATATCCAGCGACCCCTCCGCCGGGGAGTCGTCGCGGGCATTGAGATTGAAGTTATAGGGTCGCCATTCACCTCTCACAAGTTCCAAGGTGGCGAAACGCAAGTGGGTGGTCTCCTTGAATCCCGTCATAAACATACGTGCGAATCTGATAGTGGAGAAATCACTTATATTTCCCACAACCTTCTCCGGGTCATTCAATGGAATTTTAAACTGATACCACACCACGTGTACAGGATCACCGTTGCGACCCAACTGCATACTCTCCTGCTTGTCGGTGATATAGTTTTTACCTATCTCAAGGTCTTCGGGACGTATCGACACTTTATACTGATAATACCTCTCATACTCGTTGAGGGTGTTATCTTGGTTGATATCCTCCACATCGGGCACATTGCGGCTCGATTGATAATAAGAATTGGAGGATTGTTCCGGAGAAAGGGAGTTACCCTCCAATCCGTTGTAGTGTTTATAGCGGTCGAGGATGCCCACTCTATTTTCATCGTAGTAATTACTACGGAAGAACTCATAATTATCCCCGGCGGGGTCGTTCATCGGAGAGAAAGGATCATCCTGCATCTCGGCGATTTTAGTCGCGGGGAGACGGTTGCGCAGTTGGTCGAGATAATCCTTGTAAGAGGAGAACTCATACTCCTCATCGTTGGAGAGTCCGTCAAGACCCACGTCTTGAAGCAGACGCGCGTCGGAAGTGTTCTCAAACGCATAAGTGAGCGAGTTTTGCGTGCTCACGCGTCCCCATACAGTGTTGGACATATAATCCTGGTTCCCATCCACGGGATTACCATTCTCGTATGATTTCATGCCATCCTTAAGGATATCCTCGCTCACCTCACCGAAGTTGAAGTAAAGGTCACCACCCTCGGTGTTGGGGTTGCTCTCATCCAAAAACGGGTCAAGCATCCAAAACTCAAGATATTCGATATTGGAGCTGTCGAAGTTGGTATTATCCATCTTTCGCATGATGCCGCCCCAACGTTTCTCGGGATTAGTAAGATTTCCGTCGTCGTCGATATTTTCGGCATCAAGGTTATAGGGACCGCGCTCCTTGGGATAGAAGCTTAAGTTGAGTGTCTGAATAGTGGAGGACTCGCCGTAGTTCAAATCCCTATTGGGATAAATCTCACGCACATACACCTCCCTGACGTAAGGATTCGACAACTGATCAAGGTCGTTTTTAAGATATCCGGGGAGCATTGAAGAGTTCTTCTGAGTGAAGATGCGGTCGATATAATACCACGAGAGGAGCGCGCGGTTCTTGCCGTAATCCACATTATTGCTGTAGCCCGCCTCGGGGAAAAGTGTGTTGGCGGAACCATCGTATGGAGTGGAGGCAAGGAACCATGAATATGGAGAACGGAGGTCGATGCCGGTCTGGGTTGACTCAAAGTCATCGATATAGCTGGATCCGGCACTGGAGCCTGTCTTCTGCTGATGCGGCACCAATTGTGCGAACTCAGCGTTCACGGTCAACGATGAGGGCTGGGTGAGGTTCATGGTAGGCACCTTATTCAAAAGGTTGGTCAACCATGAAAATTTGGTATTATAGTTGAGGTTCAAACCCCACATCGTGTTGTTTATCACCTCATCGCCGATATTCACTTTCTCCGTCAGTGCCTTCTCCGAAAAATTCAACAATGTGGCTCCCAACGTGAAATCCTTGCTGAATTTATATTGCGCATCCAATCCCAAGAGGGTTTTGCGCTGCATACTGAACGTGGATTGGTTCTCCAAAGAAACGCTGATGGATGTTCCGGACTCGACGATACTTTGGTTAGTGATGGTGACGATACCCATGTTATAGTCCACGGTATAGTCGCTGTTTTCGGTGAGGGTTGTACCGCCGGCGGTGACCACCACAGATCCACGCGCCACATTCATGGCGTTCAAACGTATCTGCGCGCCACCCGACGCTTGATATTCACCCACCAAAGAGAATTTGTTTTTATCGGAGAACTGACGCGCCACCACCAAAGTGGAGTCGTAAAGCTCCTTATATACATAAGGCTCCGCCAATGCGGCGTTGCCGATTTTGTCCTCCAAGTTCTTACCGAAAGGCTCCGCCACAGGGAAAATCACTTTACCAGAAGAGGACTGCACGGTGTAACCCTCGATATAGTCGAAGAAACCGTCGCTGTTGGACTCTTGGTTGGAATCCAATCTATCGAGGTTCATCACCTGGAGCAAGGGTTTGTTGGCTATGTCGCCCACGGGGAGATAAGTGATCTCCATACCGGCGGAATCACTTAGATATTTGATGTTGAGTTTGAAGTTCTTGCTCTGCATCTGATAAGCGCCTAAAGAATAGACGTTTTTCATCATCAGTTTCCACATAGGGAGCGTGGGCGAAATGGTGGTTCCACGGAGCATCTTAAGATAGAGCGACTGACTTGTGGAGCTGACATCGCTGGAGAACTCACCCACTTGATACACCTTGCCTTGGTAGGTGTACTCATAAGCCACACCCAGCACCTCATCGGAGTTCAACGCCGATTTCAGTGAGATGTATCCGAGAGTTGAGTTGAGTGTGTACTCGCTCGAAGATAGTAAACGCGCGCTCTCCACTTTCTCGTAGTCGCGACCGCCATATATGCCGTAATCCTGCAAGGGTGCCAACGCCTGCGTGACATCGCTGATATTGCGCGCCCCCGGATAATCTGTTTTTATCACCGTGAGAAGGTCGTTGCTGGAGTTGGTAGGGATGGGTAGCGAAGTGTCAACATTCCAAAAATCACTCGCAAGACGGGTGTTCTCACCCAAATCCATGAATCCCACGAAGTTGCGCGACTCATTATAGTTGCCGGATTTATTGGTCACCCACACCTCAATGCGTGTGATATTCACTCCGGAAGACACGTATGGTAGCTTGGATGCGAATTTGTCGTAATTGTCATAAAAATACTGTGCGAGGAAGAAGTGTCGGTTTGCGTCGTACTCATCCGCTTTCACGGAGAAAGGAGTGGTTTGCACACCGCCGGAGGAGGTCACCGTCTTCGACTCACTGTTCTGCTGGGAGAGCAGCCCGGTGAGGGTCAGCTTTCCAAACTGCAATTTCGTTTTCACACCGAAGAGGGCTGTACCGCCGCGGATAAGACTTGACCCGGTGGTCATGCTCACATTACCCGCCTCAATGCTCTTGATTATCTCATCCTCTTTTCCCTCATAGGCGAGTTTGAGGTTCTTGGAGTCAAAATCAAACGTAGCGTCGGTATTGTAGGTCATGTTGAATTTCATCTTATCACCTACGGAAGCGTTGATGGTGGCTTGTATTTTGGAATCAAAGTCGAAATATGTCTTTCGGCGCGAATTTAGCGACAAAGCGGGGTTGTCGGTTTTATTGCTTTTGATACCCATGGAGAGCTGCACTGACCCCTGGGTGGTGAGACGCACTCCGCCGGGACCGAATATTTTCTCCAACGGACCTAAGGCGAAGTTCATATCAAGGATATTGAACGCCTCCTTGTCTTTCTGCTCGAAAATTTCAGCGTTGCGTGTTTTGAAATAGTCATGAAGGCTCTCGCGTACTGCGATTTTATTGTAATCTTCCGCCGACATCTGGAACGGAGTGACCAAATCCCTATCCCCCAATTTCGTGTATATGTAATACATCTTCGTGGAGGGATCATAAATCACCTCCGTTTTTACGTTCTCGGGATCATTTAAGTCGGCGGCATACTCTTTGCCCTGGTAATCCTCCAAGGATGTCGGCACGGTGGGTTTCACCGGCGAGAGCATAGGTATGGAATCACCGCCGCCACCATTGGAAAGCTCAGGCTTCGACGGGGGCGGAGGCGACATTTTTGTCTTATTGTACTGCGGAAACGAGTCCACAGCCACAAGCAGCATTAGACCTAATACTGCCACTAAAACGATTTGTGTTAACTTATTTCTTATTCTCACTTAACCTTCAACCAATTTCGTCGCCGAGTCGGATAAGGAGAATCTAAAGAAGGCTACAACTGCTTAAGTGCCATCTTTATAGCTTGTTCAAGCGTAATCGTGGGATTCTCCGCGAAGAGTTTTTTCAGTACTTTCTGCGACGCTTGTTGAGTGAATCCCAACGTAATCAACGCCGCCAAAGTCTCTTCATACACACGACTGTCGGAAACTATACTGCTAATTAACGTAGTTTCTGTGGTTTTTATTTTATCCTTAAGGTCCACAATAATACGTTGCGCCGTTTTTCCGCCAATCCCCTTCACCGCCTTAAGCAATGAATCATTTTCGGAGGCGATGGCGCTCTGCAAATCCGACACCGTGAGCGACGAGAGAATCAATCTCGCAGTGTTGGGACCGACACCGCTCACGCCGATTAACAGACGGAACATCATACGTGCGTCCTTTGTGAGAAAACCGAACAATACATGTGCGTCCTCGCGTATCGACTCATGCACATATAACTTCACCTCCGTCATGCTCTGCATGGCGGTATAGTCTATCAAAGAGATATTTAATTCGTAACCCACACCATGAGCCTCCACCACCGCCGTGGTGGGTTCCAGCTCGGCGACACTTCCACGTATATATTCTATCATATTTCCACTTCTTTGTATTAAATCTATTTTTTATCAAAACAGATTCAAAGTTAGAAAAATTTCATGGAAACGACAAAGTATATATGAAAAGTTTTCGTTAATTTTGCGAAATGATAAATTCATATAGTTCGCAACTACTTGAATCGGCAGTAAATAATTTGTCGAAACTCCCCGGTATCGGGCGTAAGACAGCCCTACGCTTAGCGTTACACTTATTACGCCGCGATCCGCAACAAGCAGCCGACCTTGGTCGTTCGATAATCGAACTACGGGAAAAGGTGTCGTATTGTGAAAGATGCCATAATATCTCCGACCAACCGGTGTGCGGAATATGCTCCGACACGCACCGCGACCCACATCTGATATGCGTGGTGGAGAATGTGAAAGATGTGCTTACGGTGGAATCCACCCACGAGTATCGCGGTCTATATCATGTGCTGGGAGGATTGATATCCCCCATCGAAGGAATCGCACCGTCCGACCTTGAGATTGAGTCTTTGGTGCGACGCGTGGAAAATGAGGAGGTCACGGAAGTGATCCTCGCTCTCAGCCCCACCATGGAAGGCGACACCACCGGCTTCTATATCTTCCGCCGCCTGTCGCCGTTGAATGTGAAAACTACTATCCTCGCCCGCGGCGTGGCTATCGGCAACGAACTGGAATTTACCGATGAACTCACCTTAGGGCGCTCTATCATCAACAGGATTCCCTTCTCCGACACCTTCTCCCAGAAGTGAAATCCAACATCAGTAAGCCTCACGTCTGGACACGTGACGCTTACGCGGAAAAGCATTTAAACGTTAACCATTTATTAATACTTGTCATGCTTACCTCTCCTAAATCCCATAATATTGTGGGTCTCCGGGCATTGGAATCGGAGGATATAGATTATTTGATGAAATGGGAAAACGAACCATCGCTATGGGTATATTCCGACACAGTGGCACCGCTGTCGCGTAGAATCATAGCGCAGTACATATCAAACTACGACACCGACGTGTTTCGTAGCGGGCAGTTGCGTCTGATGATCGATGACCGCAAAAACGGCAATACCGTGGGTATCATTGACTTGTTTAAGGTGGATGCAATCAACGCCAACGCCACCGTTGGCATCTTCATTGACCCGGCGCACCAGCGCAAAGGGTACGCTTTCAACGCCATAGAAATCATAGCGCATTATAGCCACGCAACCCTCGGACTCCACCAACTCCTCGCATGGGTGGGCGAAGATAACCACGCCTCTCTCAAGCTCTTCGAGAAATGCAAATTCAAAGAGGTGGGGTATATCCCCGACTACCGCCGCTCCGTGCAGGGTTTCTCCGGAGTGAAGATTATGCAACGGATTCTTTAATGAATTTGCGTAAATTTTCGTAACTTTGCGCACTGAAACTAAACCGCTCCGCAGACATCATGACCGCGGAACTTAAATAACTGATAATAAAGAATGCGAGTACTTAAATTTGGAGGCACCTCCGTGGGGACTCCGGAAAGTCTGACCAACGTGATTAAAATCGTGGAGGCTATCACCGAGCCGGCGATAGTGGTCGTTTCCGCCCTGGGAGGTATCACTGATATGCTTATCAACACCGCCAAAATGGCGGCGGCAGGAGATAAAGCCTACACACAGCAATTGGAAATCATCATTAAACGACATCGTGAGATGATTGATAAAATGGTGATTGAAGAGAATAAACAAGCCACCTCGGAAATGGTGGAGGAATTGTTGTCGCAAATCTCCGATATCTACAGAGGCATATTGCTTATCAATGAACTCTCGCAGCGCTCCCTTGATGTGATCGTCTCTTTCGGCGAACGTATGTCGTCAATCATAGCAGCCAACGCCATCAAAGGTGCGGTTCATAAGGATAGCCTCCAAATTATGAAAACGGAGAAATGGTTTAATAAGAATATCGCCGACACCGCGCTCACCAACGAACTGCTGGTAAAACATCTGTCGCAAGTGGAAACCGGACACCCGGTTGTGATGGGTGGATTCATAGCACGCGACCGCGACACCGACTATATAACCAATCTCGGACGCGGCGGCAGCGACTACACCGCGGCACTTGTGGCGGCGGCACTTAACGCCGACGTACTGGAGATATGGACAGACGTGGATGGTTTCATGAGCGCCGACCCACGCATCATCCCCAATGCAAAAGTGATGGATGATATGTCGTTTGTGGAGAGCATGGAATTATGCTCCTTCGGAGCCAAAGTGATTTATCCTCCCACGATATATCCCGTGTTCCACAAAAACATTCCCATTCGTATCCTCAACACATTCAATCCAGGCGCCCCCGGCACATGGATCACGGATAAGAGTAACGACAAGGATGCCCCGGCGGAAGTGAAAGGGGTGACATCGGTGAAAGAAACAACGCTCATAAGCGTCACCGGACCAAACATCGCCAATCTCGCCGACTACAACGCACGTATATTCAACACTCTTGCGAAACACGGCATCCAAGTGCTGTTGGTGTCGCAAGCGGATCCTGAGGAGAAAATCACTTTCGCACTTACCAAAGCGGATGCCGCCGAAGCGCTACGCCTTCTCAATGAAGAGTTCGCTCCGGAGCTGACCTCCGGAAAAATCAACGAGATGGTGCTTGAGGATGAAACCTCGGTAATCGCCGTGGTGGGAGAGAAAATCAACCAAATAGAAAATATCAACGGCAAGATATTCCACACACTCGGTAAAGAGGGCGTGAATGTGCTGGCATCGGCGGCAGGCATATCGCAAACCACCATAACATTGGCTGTGCCTGCAAATCAGACCACCGACACACTACGTCTACTCCACGCTGAGCTCATCGGCTAAGAAAGGCTAAAACGCCACAATAAACGAATTTAGTCCCATTATGGAGAAATCCATAATGGGACTAATTACAAAGTACAAACTACATTTTCATGGTCATTAAGATCTAATTCCAAACTAACATAACATTAAATGAGATAGTCGAATAAAACGATTAAAATGAATTGATAACTTACTCGCCAAAAACTGCTGCTGGAAGTAACCATAACTTTCGATATTGCAAAGTTACAAAACGGCAAAAAGAGCGACAAAGACAAAAAATCCTATTTCCCTTATTTTTTATCAGAAGAATAAGAAAGATAGGATTGATAGGAT
>CAYQMV010000036.1:0-24190 GCA_964418705.1 uncultured Sangeribacter sp. | reverse complement strand
CGCTTATAAGGTGATTGGCAACGCCGTCCCCCCTCTGTTGGCGTATAATATCGCCCGCCGTCTCCAGGAGGTATGGCAAATGTATTTTAAGTGAACTATTTAGCCATGGAAAACGAAAATAACATAATCTCGATACGTAGAAGAAATATCACTCTTGCAGATGAAGCGTTTGTATTATTGATGAATAAAACGGAGCTGTCGCTTAATAGTAAGGCCAAAGCGCATGATATAGATTTTAGAAAGGTGTCGGCTTCGGATTTGGAAAAAATCTCATGTGATGTTATTAAGAACGTTTGTTCAGGTACGCCATTCAATCCTGATGAGGTGAAGCTTATATCAGGTGCTCGTTTCCCTGATATAGTGGCGGAACAATATTATGGCGTGGAGGTGAAGTCCACATGTAAGAATCATTGGTCTTCCACAGGGAGCAGTATTCTTGAAACCACGAGAGACAAGAATGTGTCAAGCATTTACATGCTTTTCGGGAAATTGGGTGGAGACCCGGCGGAATTTAGATGTAGACCATATCAGGATGTGTTGTCGGATATAGCCGTAACTCATTCACCTCGTTACATGATAGACATGACGTTGAAAGAGGGAGAGACGATATTTGACAAAATGGGCACTACGTACGACTCTTTGCGAACGTCAAAGGATACCATAGGTGAGGTGAAGGCTTACTATAAGAATAAGGCCAAGAGTGAGGGTAGAAAGGAAATGCCATGGTGGTTGGAGAGTGGCAATACTGACGATTCCGCTTCGCCTATGAATCTTCGATTTTGGAAGGATTTGGATTCATCGGATAAAACGAAGATGCTGTCTATGATGTTTGTACTTTTCCCTGAAGTGCTTGCGAGTGATTATGATAATGCTGTATTGTGGCTATGTGCCACGTTTGGTGTGATTCACCCTCATATCAGAGACTCTTTCTCTGCTGGTGGGAAAATACAAGAGATTAATAATGAATGGCTTAAGAAGCCTGTGCCTCATATATATAAACGATTGGTAATGTGTGCTCCTATTATTTTTGAATTGTTGAATGATGAGGAGTTTATGCATACTCACGTTATGGAGAATAATATTGAATTGCTTGATGGTGTCCCTGTGGATATATGGTTGCGCCAAATCTTTAATATAACAAAGGAACCAAGAATGAAATCGTGGTTCCTTGATTCAGTTTCGAAGAAGTAATACTATTCTGATAATCGGGTTAAGCGTGTGTTGATTAGTTCAATATATCGCTCTTGCATTTCGGACGGTATGAAACTTGATTGGATAAAGTTTATCCATTTATCTGCCAGTTTGGTGAACTTGTTTAGAATGTTGGAACACACTTTTTCATTCACCCCGGAGCCCATCATGGCAAGCATGAAGTTCTGCCGCTTTAACTTGCGCTTTCTTCCACATAATGTCAGTGCCAATTCCTCTGTGTCTTCCGGCAGCACTAATGCTGTGGAGAGTAAATCGTATGCCGGTGTCAACTGATACGTTTTTCCGTCTGGAGAATACAATGAGTAATTCTTTAAGTGCATATCGGCATTCCCTACTATCCACGAGAACAAAACTTGTTCCCAATATTTTGCGAGGTCGAGTTTTGCTGTGGAACTGTATTTGCATATAGCTTTTGCGATTCGCTCATGTGAACTTTTGTATTTGTCCTCGGTGAGACGTTCTGTCAGTTGGCACATATCCTCCATATTGAGCTTAGAGCCTTTATCTGTGCGGTCAATGCGACGTGTGATATAGCATAGTTCGCCGTCATTAAAACGTATGAGCGCATGGGGTACAACATCTATCCCAGCCAACTCCGCTAAGTGCATAGTCAAGTCCTCCAATTCTGGAAGTGACGGATAGCTGTCGGTTTGTGGTTTCAAAATATACCTTCCCCATAGTCCTACTATTGTAAAGCGTCTTGGGGTACGGCTTAGGCGTTCAAAATCTAATGAGAGTTTTGGTTGTACGCCTGTGAGGGTCGTTTGAGAACGTATCACCTGCTCCGCAAGATTTTGTAGCTCGGAGCGTGAATAAGGTAATTCCGGGGCTTTCGGCACGCCGAAGATTTTCCGACTGCACTTCGCATGGTAATCCTTCTCATCGTCTGCCAACGGTTTGTAACAAAATAGGCAACGTCTACACATGGCTATCCTCCTTTCCCGTTAATTCACACACGCTTACGGCTCCGATGCAGTCTTTACAGCACTTCAGCAGCAGCCCCATGCGGTCATGAGTATCTATTTTCCAATTCTTTTCAGCTATGTCCAATAGCCATCCTTCGGGGATTAGTCCATCGAAAAATGGCAGCAGCGTGTTGCTTCGATAAGGTTTGTGTGACAATGGCAAGGTGAGGCTCACAGGCATTGCTTCCGGCTCATTTACATAATCATCATTGTAGGTGAAGCTGTAGCCGTTGGCATCCTCGGTGAGCGTGCCCACTCGCTTGTCGTTAAGATATATTGCCGCTTGTCTCATATTTCATCCTCCATCTCCTCAAAGGGTCTTGGCACAATCACCGGCTGACATTCTGCATTGAAGAGTTCCAACACTTGATTTACTTTATCCATGCGTAGGGTGGTTTTCCCCTGTTCCAGATCCCGTACAAACCGCAGTCCCACCCCTGACTTTTGGGATAGGTCAACCTGTGTCAGATGATGCTTTTTGCGCATCTCTTTCACGAATTTAGATAGTGTTGTCTTTGCCATAATTTATGTCTCTACACCATTTCGGGTGTAAAGTTATAAAAAAATCGTCATATTATATCCAAGAGGGTATAAAAACACTTAGTTTATATCACTTTATACCATACAGGGTATAAAGTGATTGTTTTTATGACAATTTATACCTTAAGAGGTATAATAGTTTTGTTTAAGGTATGTGTGTGTTCTCCGTGACGTATGCATATGGGAAAAGGTCTACCACACTCCAGTGACTATTGAAGAAACTCACAACAACGGCGTAGATAGTACTACTACCCAGACTACTACCCAGACCGGCCAAAATACTTTTTTCAATGATTTGGGAACTTTTTATGCGCTTTGCGTGTTATAAGTATGAGATTTTATCCATAATAAAACCATCACCTCCCGAGAGCGTGATGCTTCGTTGTAAGATGATGGGTTAAGAGTTTAACATTGGTGTGGTCCCGATAATTTATCGGGACTCTTTTTTTTGAGATGGTATCTCATATGTTATAAAATTATTAACTTTGTGGAAAATTTGAAAGTAAATTAACCTATTTAGAAACATAATATCTATACTTAAAATGCTCGGGCTTAAACGCGGCGATTTGAAAGACTACCTAATTATCATTTTTGGCATGATGCTTTATGCCATAGGATTCACTGTGTTCATACTCCCCCATAAGATAGTTATCGGAGGTATGGCCGGTTTCAGCTCCCTCATCTTTTACGCCAGCGGAGAAACTATTCCGGTGGCGGTGACGATGTATGGAGTGAATATCGCTCTCTTGTTGGTTAGCTACAGGATGCTCGGTAGGCAGTTCGTGATACGCACTATATTCGGTTCCACCGTGCTATCCTTGATAATAGGATGTATGGAACATTATTTCACCACACATCCCCCGTTGGTGACGGATATCACCATGAGTATCGCCATGGGTTCCGTGATTTGCGGTTTCGGCATAGGGCTTTATTACGGACACCACGGCACCGCCGGCGGCACCGACATTATCGCCGCGATAATGAATAAAGTAAGTTCCGTGAGTGTGGGGCGAGTGATGATGGTCGTGGATATGTCGATCGTGGCATGCTCGTTCTTTCTCCCTTTCGATGGTGATATGGAAGCGCGTGTGCAGGTGCGTACGCAAGTGATTATTTATGGTTGGATGGCGATATTCATCTACTCCTATCTTACCGATAGATTCCTCGGTATGGGGCGCCGTACAATCCAATTCTATATTCTCTCCGACAATTGGGAGCGTATAGCCTACCGTATCTCCCATGAGACCGGACGCGGAGTAACCCTCTGGGACGGCAAAGGATACTGGACGCAGCAAGACCGTAAGGTGCTGCTGGTTTGGGCGCGCAAATACGACGCTTACGCCATATTCCAAATTGTGAAAGAGGAGGATCCAAAGGGGTATGTCACACACTCCAATGTCAATAGTGTGTTCGGTAACGGTTTTGACGTGCTTAAAATAAAAGGTAAAAAGCATAAGGAATGAAAAGCCCCGTAATCTCAATAATTACAGTGACCTATAACGCAGCGGCGACATTGCCGCGTACCATGGTCTCGGTGGTGCGGCAGAGCTATCGGGACTATGAGCATATTATTATTGACGGTGGGTCCACCGACGGAACATTGGATATCGCCGCCACCGCCACAATCGTTGTGTCTGAACCGGATCATGGACTTTACGACGCCATGAACAAGGGCCTTCGTATGGCACATGGGGAGTATCTGCTGTTTCTCAACGCCGGCGACACTTTCGCCGATGAGGGGGTGCTTGCGCAGTATGCCGCCGCCGCATCCCCTGAGGTGGATATCATATATGCCGACACCGATTTGGTGGATAATGACGGTGTGGTGGTGGGGCGCCGCCACCTTTCAGCTCCGCATCGGCTGACGGTGGCATCCTTCGCAAAAGGAATGTTGGTGTGTCATCAAGCCTTTATGGTGCGCCGTTCCATAGCCCCGTACTACGACCTTAAATATCGTTTCAGCGCCGACTATGATTGGTGCATACGCTGTATGCTCCGAGCGAAAGGCTCTTTTGTGAATATCAATAGGGTGGCGGTGCATTATCTCAACGAGGGTGTCACCACCGCCAACCATAGGGCCTCCCTCAAGGAACGCTATGAAATTATGGTGAAATATTATGGGAGGATTCCAACCATGTTGCGCCATATTGGTTTCTTTTGCCGGCGCATGGGATTCCTTCTGAAAAATAAATTTAAACATTAAATCATTAGAGAGATGCTGCCGGATAAGATAGATGAGATTTCGCTCCGTCGCATAGCCGAATGGGTGGGCAACGTGGAGTCGTCGCAGGAGATTATCACGTTTGAAGCCACTTTCGCCGATTCTCTCCCCGGAGAGTTGCCGTTGCGCTACAACGCCCTCATCATAATAATGGGGGTCACGGGTAGCTGTTCGGTGGATGTGGATATGCGCCGTTATGTGGTGGAACGTAACTCGTTCCTTATAATACAGCCGCAGAACTATGTCGCATCCCCCATTCCAAGCTCCGATTTCTCTGCCAAGGTGATCGCTTGCTCGCCGCAGCTCACTAACTATTTTATCCCTAAACTCTCCGATTTGCTTCCTCTGCTTATGCGTATGTTGGCGCGTCCTATGGTGAATTTGCAGCCGGCGCAAGCGGAGAATATAAACCTCTACTACGATTTCATCGCCGATTTCCTCAGACACCCCTCCGGCAACCACACCAAGAAGAAGATACGCTGTCTGCTTCAGGCGGCGTTCTATGAGGTGCTTGACTCCGTGGAATCAAGCACACGCCTTCAGCCTCCGTCGCGCCAGGAGGAAATAATGGCGGAGTTTCTGCAATTGCTGTTGGCGAACTTCAAGACCACACGTGAGGTGGCTCTCTACGCCAACCAGATGAATATCACACCGAAGCACTTGTCATCGGTGGTGAAAACGCTTTCCGGACGCACCGCTGGCGAGTGGATTGACTCTTACGTCATCATGGAGGCGAAGACACTTCTCTCCACCACCGATATGACTATTCAGCAAATAGCATACGAGCTTAATTTCTCCTCGCAGGCCTTCTTCGGAAAGTATTTCCGCAATCTCACCGCGCTCACTCCAACCGCTTACAGGGCACAAAATCGTTGAGCTCCACATACCAGAGCCATCCCTCCACTCTCGCGTATTTATGGAGGTTGTGGAGCAGCTGCACATATCGGTTCACTTGACTTATGTACTTATTCTCCTTTTTATCACCGAACTTATAATCTATCACCACGGCGGTGTTTGTGGCGGGATCCACCACTATGCGGTCGGGATAATTGGCTTTTTGCGGAGTCAGTATAGCGCGTTCGTTGAGTACTTCCACGCCGTCGCGGAACCATTCCCTCACTCGTGCGTCTTTGAAGCGGGGAAGGAGGAATTCTTTGGCTTCCGCCATCACTTTGCGTGAGATAAGACCGCGTGAGTGCGCGCGTAGGAGTGCGAAGTCAAGATCTTTTCCCAGCGTGGAGAGATGGGTGAGGTAGCGCATCACGTTGTGTAGCACGGTGCCGCGGTGGCGCACGTCGTTGGCGTCATCGTGGAGATCGTGGATATAGTCGAAGCCTTCGGTGTCGCGGTAGCGCAGTTCCATAAGTTCCTTGGTCACATAGTATTCGGAAAGGGTATGTGAGGGTATATTGTGCGTTTTCTGTTTCTTCTCCTCATCCTTGGCATTGCGGCGCAGCACCTCCTCTCGCGTAGGTAGTGTGCCGTAGGTGAAGCGCATGAGGAGGGGGTCGGCATCCTCCAGCAAGGGTGTGGCTGTGAACATCTTGCTTTTGGCGATGAAGTTGACAAGCGCGTCCTCGGAGAGTGTTATCTCCGTTTCGGCGTTCTCCAAGCTCTCCGTCTCATCCTCTATTGATGCTTCCTCTTCACGGTAATTGGTGAAGATGTATAGCTCATCGATTGGCCGTGTGAACGCCACGTACATATTGTTGAGAGTGTCGATTATGGAGCGTGAACGGATCTTGCGGTAGAGACGACGGTAGGGTGTGTCGTCAAGGCTGTTGGTTATTTGCATGGGAATCCATGGCGGAAGTTTTTCGCGCAGGGCATAGTATAGCGATCCTTCGCGCAGTCGCTCCTCCTCCACGTCGGCGGCGGGTTTCTCAAAGTCGTGGAGGGGACTGAGCCAGGCGCTCTCACGTATATCCTCGAATTTGCCGTCCATGTATGGGATAATGACGCAGCGGAACTCCAATCCTTTGGATTTATGGAATGTCATGATATTCACCGCCTCCGTGCCCTCGGGGGTGGGAACGGTGAATTTTTTGCTGTTTTTATGCCACCAATCAAGGAATCCGGCGGTGTCGCCATTGTATGTCTCGCAGTATTCGAGCATCTTGTCTTGGAACGCCGCAATAAAGGGGGCTTCGCTGTCGCGGAGGTTTTTGCTGATAAATTCAGACCCTATAATGCTCTCCACCTGTGCCGGGAGGATAATGTTTTCCATGCTCTTAAATAGGTCGTCGATGGAGGGTTCCTCCACATTCCCTTTGAAGTATTCATATATCGCCTTTTGAGTGTCGTCGTCGGGGTGTTTCCCCAAATAACTCTGTATGGCGTTGATGAACACTTCGCTTTTGGTGTATTCCGGTTCCGTTTCCATGCGGCGTTGCAGTGATGCTTCGAGGAGTGCCACTATGATGCTCACTGCTTTTGAGCGGTTTACGCTTAGGGAGTCGGTGCTGCAAAAGTTTATCTGTTCGGAGGGATCGGTCTGTTCGTTGTTGTATTGCATCAGACCGTCGATCACCGCCGTGCCTTGGTCGTTGGTGCGCACCAATATCGCGATGTCGCTGAGCTTATATCCACGGGAACGGAGCTCTTGGATTATCGGTATCACCTCCTTCATCGGAGGAAGTTTTCCCACTTGCTGGCCATCCTCATTCTCGGGGCTTTTAGTTTTCTCCTGTTTTACCTTTTGCCGTATCTCCACGTATCCATCGCGGTCGGGCTTCTTGCTTAATTGCGCGGAATTAAGGTAAAGCTTTTTTATGTCGACCACGGGTTTGTCGAAAGCTATCTCCTTGTCATCGAAGAGTCTGTCCGCCACGAAGGGGAATATGGCGTTGTTGAACTCCACCACGGTGTGGGAGCTACGCCAGTTGGCGTTATCCTCCGGGGTGTCGCCAAGGGTGATGATGTTGTGTTTGAACCGGCTGTCGGGCACTTTAGTGGTGATGATGGAGAAATCGGCGTTGCGAAAGCGGTAGATGGATTGTTTGGCGTCGCCGATTATAAGATTTTCGTAGTCGTGCGCCACGCTCTCGTTGAGCAGCGGCTCCATATTTATCCATTGCATCGAGGAGGTGTCTTGGAACTCATCGATGAGGTAATGGTGTACCTCAAAACCTATTTTCTCGTAGATGAAAGGTGTGTCGTCATCGTTTATAATCTCGTGGAGGATGGAATTGGTGTCGCTCAGTTGCACGATGTTGTTCTCTTGGCGGAATTGGCTTATGCGGATCATAATCTCCTTAAGGAGTCCCATGAAGCTCATGTTCGCCATGATGTTGTCCGCCTCTTTGCGCATGATGTAGAGCTTGGAGAGCGCATAATACATGTCGTCAGCCATACTTTGAATCTTGGCGATATCCCTGGGCGCATTTTGCAGCCCGGCTTTGTTCGCCAGTCCCTTGGCTTTGTCGACATGGTGTTTTTTGCACAAATCATCATCTGTGCAATAGAATGAGTTGAATGTGATGAGATTCTTTTTGTCGATGGTGGTGTTGATAATTTTATCCAGCTGCTGTGTGAACGTCTTTTTTATATACCCGCTTTCCAGAGCTTTCACCTCCTTGTCGCATTGGACCGCTTTGTCCACGAAGACCTTGATTTTGGATTCCATAGCCTCGTCTATATTGTTTTCTATGGATTCTATTTCCTCCCGCATGTTCGTGTGGGTGTGGAAATATTTGTCCAGCTCCTCGCGGTTGTGCATGAAATCTTCGCGTAGGGTCAGTTCCAAGAATGTCTTTAGATTCTGGTAGGCGGGCCCTTTGCGTATTAGGATGTTCCATCGTTTGCCTCCGGTGAGACCGTTAGCCATAATCTTCTTGATCCAATATTGCAGTTCCGGCGACGCTTTTTGGTCGCGTATGTCGTCGAACGTGGCTCCGGTGCCCATGTCGGAGATATAAGAGTCGTTAAGCTCCACGGCGTAGTTGTCGCGGAGATCGGTCTCGTAGGCGAAGCTTCGCAGGATACCTTGGAAGAAAGAGTCGATGGTGGATACTTGAAACTCCGTGTAGTTGTTGAGAAGTTCCTCCAAACCGTATTTCGCCGCCTCCATCACCCTCTCCACCGATGTGTCGAACTCCTCTGTGAAGTCCCTCATGTAGTCCGTTTTGTCGGGATCGGTGCAGTAGGCGAGCGCCCCCAGGCTTTCGATGAAGCGTTGCTTCATCTCATTGGTGGCTTTGTTGGTGAATGTTATCGCGAGGATATGTGAGTGCGACCCTACAATCTCCTCTTTGGTGCGCAGACGGTAGCTCGCCTCTCTTTTGGCGGTGGGGTGAGACGACGGGTTCTCTGTTTCTATTTTGATGCCCAAGAAGAGCTTGAGGTATCGTTTGGTGAGCGCGTAGGTCTTTCCGGAACCTGCCGACGCCCGCTGTAAATACATCATGGTATCCTGAATTTTTTAGAGTTATATTTTGAAATTGAGTGAACGCAGCACTTCCGCTGCTTTGTCGCGCCAATCCCCCTGAAGAAGTATCTCGCCGCCGCGTGACGAGCCGCCGACACCTATACGTTTCTTTAGCGTGCGTGCGATTTCATCCACTTCGGCATCGTCGCCGGTGAATCCGGTGATGATTGTCGCCACTTTCCCTCCGCGTCCCTTTTTCTCCATGAAGATGCTCAATTTCTCGCGCTTCTTCTCCTTGCCTGTGGGGGCGGAAGTGGTTTCCTTCTCGATTTCGTTGTTATTCTCTGTGGTCTCTGGCATCGCTCCGCCAAGTGCCTCTAATGCTGATTTCCAATCCATATTTATTCGTTATTCCTCCTTGTTTATTCGTAAGTTCCTATTCGTCATTCCTCCTTGTTTATCATTCCTCCTTGTTTATTATTCCTCCATTGTCACTTTCGCTTCGAATAGGGCTTTATGCTCGTTGCAGTATGCCACGGCGCACCAATTGTCGCTTTCCGCCACAAACCCCAGAGCATCGGCGTTGAACTCCACCGGATGTCTGTCGACCCTTTTGCCAAACAGATACTTCTCAATGAAGAAACGGTGCGGATGATGTTTGGAGTTGACCATAAGCCATCCTTGATCGCCAAGGGTGCGAATGTAGGATGTGTCGGCATCCTCTTTCAGCCCTTTTAGCCCCTCGGGATATATGTGTACCTCGGGGAATGAGGGATTTTCAGCGCGCGCAACCCATGTGATGGGGATGCAGAGTGCTTCGGCGGTGCGGTAGTCGTAGCCGTAGAGCGGTTGGGGTAGTTCCACGATGCCATCGTCGCTGTTGAAATATTGTCGCTTTATTTCCCGGTATTTGGTGTTGGCAAGTGCCATTTCGCAGGAGAGGGATATGATTACAACCACCACCGCCGCAACCGCCAGTGTGCTCCATAGCTTGTTGAGCCGCTGTTCCGGGAGGGTGCGTAGTATCACGAGGGTGAGAAGAAGGTTGACGCCTTGCATGGTGTTGAGGTAGACCAATCCGGCGATGGCGAACACCATGATGCTCACGCCTATGGCGATGAGGTACGTTTTGTTGGCGTTGTAGTATCCTTTGACGCTCCATTCGTTGCCGCATTTCTTCATTTGACGGCGTGCGATGAGAATCGCCAGGGCTAAAAGCCATAGCATATTCAGATGATAGACTATGAAGAATATCCTCGCAAGTATGTTATCTTGTGTGTATGTCTCCAATCTTACGAAGTTGCCGGGTGCCGCCAGCTCCACCAAAGCCCCGATGCCGAAGCATATTGCCATGCTGTATTGTGCGGGGGTGAGCCTCCATCCGCGTATGATCCAATGGGTGATGAGGAGTATGCTCACCGGCACGGAGAACGCCTCGTGGAGTGATCCGCAGAATAATCCTATCACTCCGCACAGAATCAACCGCGCTACCTTTTTGCCGGGTCTTTCACCCATCCTTTTATAGAGAAGAAGAAAGCCGGAGATTGCCGCGCTGCTCCATAGGTACCCCACTTGGTACGCCGCGTCGAAGGTCGTGCGGCATATATAGAAGAAAATAAGTGCGCTTAGTGTCAACGCCACTCCCGGGTGCCGTAGGTTGGCTCCGCTGAATTTGCCGCAGAAGACCACGGTGAGGATGAACATTATGCCGTTGACCACTCCGAACATCCATTGAGGAAGAAGTCCGCAGAATATTTGCACCGCCACATGGAGCGCGAAGCGGCCGTTGACGGTGCGGTAGTGTACGCATTGCGATTTAAACACGTCTGCCACACTCTCCACATACTCATAGTTGTTGCTCTCAGCGTTTTCCGGCACCATGAACGCATATTCCAACCCATCCCCCTCGCGTTCCATGCATATGGGGAAGATGGCGTAGATGATGCCGAAAATGAGAATTATGCATATTGCGAGACGACGGTTCACCATTTGCCGGAGGCGCCTCCTCCGCCGAAACCGCCGCCGCCCCAGCTTCCGCCGCCACCGCTGCTTCTGCCGCTACCTAAGGCACTGCCCAAGGCGGCTCCGGCTAAGGCCGCGCCAACACCACTACCTTTCTCAATGATGTGGCGTTTGCTCCCTCTGTGCCCGCAATGGTGGCAGAGATAACCATATTCCCCTACGCCGTCTCTAAATTCGGTGGCGCGGACGATTACTTTGTCCGATACCTGTTGGTAGGTTATTGCGTGGCATACGGGGCACGCATGGTAGACGTTCTGTGCCGCCGGGAAACTGAATTTCTTTATCTCTCCGCATGAGGGGCATTGCCACACATCATAGTCTACTGAATGGAGCCGCTCTTCGCAATCCTCTCCGGAGGTGAGGTATTTGTTATCCTCCGCCTCATCCAATCGTTTCATTTTGCTGTTGCATTTGTCGCATCTGATACGTTTGGTGCGGCGGTGGCGGTAGTGCCAAATAGCCAGAAGCAGGAAGACTATTCCGGTGCCTAACGACACCCCTGTGAGGAATGTGAATGTGATAAGTTTTTTATGCCACAGGGTCGCTTTGGCGAAGTTGTTACCTTTTATCTTTTTCGCTTTCCATAGCGCTCGGAGATAGACAATAGCTGTGGCGAGGAACATTATTCCGGCGACTATTACGAGGAATTGCTTGAACACTTCGTCGTCGAGAGCGTCGGTGCTGTCGTTCTCCATCTCGCTCTTGATTTCCTCCACCGCCGCTGGATCGGTGAGCAGACGGCACACACGGAGTGTGGCGGCGTTGACCGCGCCGTAGACGTTGTCTTCGCGCATGAATGGAATTATGTCGTCTTCAATTATGCGTTTCGACACCGCGTCGGTGAGAATGCCCTCCACTCCGTAGCCGGTGTGGAGACGCACTTCGTGCTGATCCATCACGAAGAGTAGCAGAACGCCGTTCTCCTTATCTTTCTTTCCGATGCCCCATTTGGTGGCGAGGTCTTGGGCGAACTCAAACACGTCGGCATCGCCGATGCCCGGAAGCAACACCACCGCCATCTCCGCCGAGGTGCTGTCTTGCAGAGCCAGCAGTCGGGCGTTGATGCCCTGTCTCTCCGTGGCGGTGAGATAGCCGTTGGGATCCGACACAAAATTCTGACGCGACTCCAACTTCATGTTGGGCACATCCTCCAGGCTGTATTCGCTCTTCACCGCACCATAGAGGTGGATGCTTAGCAGAATGCCGAATATAGTTATGATCAGTTTATTGCGCATGTGTATATCTTTTTGCGATTGGCTTATGGTTGAAGCGATTGGCTTGCGGTTAATCAGACAGCCGGAAGACTATGCCCGTTGAGTTTGCGGAAGAGGTCGAGGGCGTATATGTCGGTCATCGCCGACACGTGGTCAAGGACGCTTTGTATCTTGCCGTATAGGTCGGTGGCGTACACATCATATTGTTCCGGCACTTTCGACAATAGCAGCTTCGAACTTGTCTTTTCGGGGTGAAGCACCGCTTCGAGGAGCTCGCGGAGAAGATATGTGATAATCCTGTTGCCGGCGATCTCCACATCTACCACTGTCTGTGCTTTGTAGATTTTGGCAAAGGCGAGCGCGGAGCAGATGGCGTATCCTTGGCGCGCCTGTTCCTCCATGTTCTTAATGAGTGTGCCGTTGTATGTGCCGCTCATTATCTCCTCTTCGTGGTTGAGGAACTCTTCGGTGGTGGCTGCCACCAGGCGTCCAATAACGTTGGAACGCATGAACGCTATCTTTTCGTTGGGATCCGCCACGCGGTCGAGTTTCGCGATTATCTGTGGGCGTTTCTCTTCCGGGAAGAAATTGCTGAATACGTCAATCACATCGGCGGTGGGCAACACGTGGAGTTTATGTGCGTCTTCGATATCCATCACTTGATAGCAGATATCGTCGGCGGCCTCCACTATGTAGACTAACGGATGCCGCACGAATCCACCGTTAGGCTTCTCCCACATCCCCAATTCAGCTGCCACTTTGCGGAATATCGCCTCTTCGCTGGCGAAAAAGCCGAATTTGCCATGGCTCCCGGCGTTGAGGGAGGAGTGGGGGTATTTCACTATTGAGGCGAGGGTGCTGTATGTCATGGCGAATCCTCCTTGGCGACGGCCGCAGAATTGGTGCGTGAGCAGCCTGAAGGAGTTGGCGTTACCCTCGAAATGTACCAAATCGCTCCATTGTTGGGGCGTGAGACGTCGTTGAAGGGTCTCGCTGAGCGCTTCATTCTCGTCGAAAAAAGCGCCGATGGTTTTCTCTCCGGAGTGCCCGAACGGGGGGTTGCCGAGGTCGTGGCACAGACACCCCGCCGCCACTATGTCGCCGAAGTAGCGGAAACACTCCTTGTCGCCGTGGCGGGCGCTTAGTCCCAACGCTATCTCATTGGCGAGAGAACGACCCACCGACGACACTTCAAGACTATGGGTGAGTCGGTTGTGTACGAAGATGCTTCCGGGAAGGGGAAACACTTGTGTCTTGTTTTGAAGACGGCGGAATGGTGAGGAAAACACCATACGGTCGTAGTCGCGTTGAAAATCGTTGCGCGTCTGTCGGTTGGTGTGGTATTCCTCCAATCCCAAACGTTTGTCGCATATAAGCCGTTCCCATTGCAAACGTTCGGAGTTATTCCGGGGGGTATATTCGGAGGACTTATATTCGGGTGAGGTGTGCTCGGGTTGGGTATATTTCGAACGAGTGCTCATGATTTCTAATTTTTATTTGTTGTCCGGCTCTTTTTAGCAGTCCCTGTCGGCGATGGTGACCAAAACTTCCACAGAGGGCCGAAATCTTTAGAGAAAAGGGCTTTTAGTGCGCTGATGCGTCCTTTCACCAGTGCATAGCGCAGTTTGGAATCATCGTAGGCGTTGATTTTTGCATCATCGTATTCGTATCCGCGCCATGTGAAGTATTTTCTGAACGAAGAGGAGGAGATTCCCCATTTGAGGAGAAATTGCAGTCTTCCGTTGTTCTTACGTATGCGTGTGGTGGATTTGGTCTCGAAGTGGTAGATGCGGCTGGTGCCTAATCCTTTCATGTATCGTATGCCGCAGAGCCATAGCTTGGCGGTGAAGTCAGGATCGCTGTACATCCCCGGGGAGTATTCCACACTGTATCCGCCGACAAGGTCCCATACGTCGCGGTGTACGATGTTTGGGGGTAGGGTGGCTCCCGCCCAATCTTTGACCGGGAATTTCATGTAGTCGCGCAGTAGCTCCGTTTCGCGGAAATTTTCCACGCTGTCGCCATAGTCGGCGAGAACCACCGGCCCGCTGGCGGTGTGCGGTTGGATGGTGGTTGAGGAGAGAAAGAATTTATTGTCGGGGAGTGATTTTATTTCCTCCCACAGGGCTTCGTCCCATCCCGGCAACACATACATATCGTCGTTGAGGAAAAGGATATAGTCCGTTTTCACTTTTGTGCGCATCATGTTCATGGCGAGACACACCCCTATGTTCTCTTCGGAATAGGTGTGGTCCAACCCCTGTTCTTTCACCCATTCGAGGGTGCCGTCACTGCCGGAGTTCACATGTATGATTATTTGGTGGCGGTAGTGTGAATGACGACGGATGCTCTCCACGCATAATTGTAGGAATTTCAAGTTGTTCCATGATGGTATAACTATTGAGAATAGAGCGTCTCCATCGGTCGCCGCGCCACTTGCTTCTCTTCTTATCATAATGTTGCAAAATTACAAAATTCATTTATCATTTGCAAAGTCGGAGCCAAAGGGTTAACTTTGCATTCAAAAATAACGTTATAAACTTAAAATAATCAACCTAAAGCCGGGTGCCATATACGCCCGACTTTGCAAAAAATAGTAACGATGACACAGCCGGACAAGTTATTAGCAAAAAGACTACTCCAAATCAATGCTATTAATCTTCAACCTGAAAACCCGTTCGTATGGGCTTCGGGATGGAATTCCCCAATTTACACCGACAACCGTAAGACGCTCTCTTACCCCGACATCCGCAATCTTTTGAAAGTGGAATTGTCGCGTATGCTGTTGGAGAATTTCTCTGAGTGTGAGGTGGTGGCAGGTGTCGCCACGGGCGCGATCGCTTTAGGCGCGTTGGTGGCTGATATTTTAGGCCTCCCTTACGTATATGTCCGTTCCGCCCCCAAGGACCATGGCATGGAGAACCTTATCGAGGGTAATTTGAAACCCGGAAGCAAGGTGGTGGTCATTGAGGACTTGGTTTCCACCGGCGGTAGCTCCCTCAAAGCTGTGGAGGCTATCCGCAATGCCGGATGCGAGGTGCTCGGTATGGAGGCTATCTTCACTTATGAGTTCCCCGTATCTGTGAAACGTTTCCGCGACGCCAATGTCAATATGATTCCGGTGTTGAAATATTCAACTATGCTGGATGTGGCGGTGGCTTCCGATTATATCCGTCCCGAGGACGTGGAGACTCTCCACGAGTGGCGTAAGGACCCCGCTAATTGGGCCCCGAAATCTATGAATGATTAATTAAATCGACTGTAAGTTTACGATGGCTGATTTTAAAAGCGACCGTGTGACGCTCAAAGGCTCCGCCCAGCAGGTCTTTGACAATCTTTGCGCTCCTGAGAAATTGCGCGATCTCCTCACTGAGAAGCTCAATACTTATTCTTCCATGTCGGGGCAGGAACTCCCTGATAATGTGAAGGAGGCGCTTAAGAGTCTTGAAATCAACTCCGACGGCATCACCATCAAGGGTGGGCCCACCGGGGAGATTCGTCTGCGCAAGGGCGACAGCAAACCTTATTCTTTGGTGAAATATGATGGTGTGAACACTCCCGTGCCATTGGGCATTGAGTTCCGTTTGGAGGATGAGGGCGCACAAGCTTCCGCACAAGTGGTGATTACCGCCGAAGTGCCGGTGTTTATCCGTCCTATGATTGCCGGTCCTATGGACAAGGCTGCCAAGATGTTCGCATCAATGCTTGAAAAGATACCGACTTGGGGCTAAACATCAAAAATATAAGCGTCACAACTCTTAAAGAGGTGTCGGCATTGGGGATATTCTCGATGCTCGCACCCCTTTTTATCGGTTGCGGCGATACCGTCAATAGTGACCGTATCCCGGCGTATCCTGTGGATATCAACCTCGCCACCCCCGGACAATGGGCTACCTATGGCGTCGGCGGAGTGGGGTTGTACCGGTGCTTCATCAGAGGACAGGAACCCTCCAACTTTCCATGGTTGCAAACCACTTCCACCGGTTATGGCGGAGTGCTTTTGGTGGGCGTGGATGCTTCATCGCTCTTCCAAGACGGTGCCTGGGCTTATTGGCCGCAGGCATACGATATGGCTTGCCCGGTGGAGTGTCTGGAGGATGTGCGTGTGGCGGTGGATGAGGATAAGTTCGAGGCTGTATGCCCCGAATGTAAGTCGCGCTACACGCTTTATTATGGCGGCGGTCCGGTGGAGGGCCCCGCTGTCGGGCTTAAATATGGCTTGAAAGTATATAGATGTGTTGGAACTCCCACCGCGGGCTTCCATATTTATCGTTAATTTATATTTGAAATTATGTTCACCGCTTTTTCTATGCTTTGGCGAGGTGTCGCTATCGGAGTCATGGTTTCCGCTCCTATGGGGCCGGTGGGCATGTTATGTATTCAGCGCACCCTCGACAAGGGGCGTCGTCCGGGGCTTTACACCGGAATAGGGGCTGCGATTTCCGACCTATTTTATTGCCTCCTTACCGGATTCGGTCTCTCCTTTATCGAGGATTTCCTTGAACGGCACCAAAACGTGATCCAGCTGCTCGGCAGTCTGTTTCTTGTGGTTTACGGCATTTACCTCTTCAAAAAGAATCCTTCCAGGTCGTTGCAAAACCATGGTCTTGAAAACAGGGGGTCCCCTAAGAAGGATATTTTGGGCGGCTTTTTATTCACATTCTCAAATCCGTTGATTCTCTTTCTCATTATCGGACTCTTTGCCCGATTTAATTTCACGGGACCGGATTTAATGTATTATCATTACATCGTGGGGTATGTGGCTATAGCATGCGGCGCCTTGGGATGGTGGTGGATTGTGACGTATTTCGTCAATAAGGTGCGTAGCCATTTCAATATCCGCTCAATGTGGCTGATAAATAAAATCATCGGCACGCTTATGCTCCTTTTCGCTTTCGTGGGCATCGCTTCAGCGGTGATGGCTATGACCTCCGCCAAGGCTTCGGCGCATGTGGTGCGCGAATCTCCGATGCAGGAATTTAAAATCCTTTCCAATGGTTCTTCGACGTTGACGTTGAACAACATTGGGGAGGATTTCTCTTATACTCTTATTCCGCGGGCCATTCTTTCCGATGATTTCGAGTGGGTGGCTAACGTCTCCGACAATCATTTCAGCCTTAAGGACAAATACATATACTATGATGTCTCCGGGCAGTACCACTTGATTTCATCTCCGGGATGGGGAATGGTGGCGGGGGATCCCGATGCCGGGGCGTTTGTCATGGCGTTTCTACGGCGTGAAGATGTGAAAACATCCAAGTATATGGATGAGACAGCCACAAGATTCGTTCTTGAGATGTGGTGGCGCGATGACGCATCTTCCGAGGGTAGTGATACGCTGGTGGTGAAGGATGGCGAATTTAGGGCGCAGCCCTCTACCGTGAGCCTCGCTTTGACACGTAAGGATGGCGTGTGGACAGTGAGCGCCGGTGCTTCGTCGCTCGTCAAATTGTGGAGCGGCACACCTATGCTGAACGAAATATCAAAAATTGGTTTCGCACTTCCCCCCGCAGCTGAAATCACGGTGAACCGCACATCACTGCATCATTACGCCACTGCTAATTTGCAGACGCGCTGGTGCGGCAATATTGATGCTCTGTTGGCTCATTTGCGCCGCTCTTCGGATTATGTGGAGGGGGTATATGCCCAATTGGATTACGACATGGATGAATCTCTGTTGCGCCTCGGAGGAAATTATCGTGTGGCGGTGGTCGCCGACGATTCGGTGCAGAAAACATATTCTATAATTTACCTTGACGGCGCGCGTGTGAAGAACTCTAAATGGATTCCGGGCATGATGAAGGGTGTGCTCACCCCATCGTCAACTCCCGGAGTTTTCTCGCTCAAGTGGTTTGATGCGGATATGGCACCCCTTGAGAAAGACCTCTCAGCCACTATGGTCGACAGAAACACTCTTTCTCTCCTTTTCCCGTATCAGAATTCCACGCTCAGATTGCAGAAAGTGGCTATATCTAAAATTTTTTATTAATTTTGGAAAATCAATTCGTAATTAATTTATTCAATAATTTATATGAAGTTATCCTATTTGACATCAGCACTTGCAGCAGGAATTATGGCTATCCCTATGACTGCCGATGCTTGTACCAACCTTATTGCCACTAAGGGTGCCACCGCCGATAATTCGGTGATGGTGACTTATGCGGCTGATTCCCATGTGCTCTATGGCGCTCTCTATCATCAACCGGCGGCGAAACATAAGGCCGGGGAGATGCGCAAGGTGGTGGAGTGGGACACCGGGAAAATACTCGGTGAAATACCTGAAGTGACTGAAACTTACAATGTGGTGGGAAATATGAACGAACACCAAGTTGTAATCGCCGAAACCACCTGGGGTGGACACGAGGAACTCGTGGACACTACCGGAAATTCAATCATTGATTACGGCTCTCTGATATACATCGCTCTCCAACGTTCGAAAACTGCTAGCCAAGCCATTGATGTTATGACGGATTTGGTGGCTAAGTACGGCTACGCAAGTTCCGGCGAATCCTTCACCATCGCTGATAAGGATGAGGTGTGGGTGATGGAGATGATTGCCAAGGGCGCGGAGAAAGGCGCTGTTTGGATCGCAGTGAGAATCCCCGATGGAGCTATATGCGGACATGCCAACGAACCTCGCATCCGCAAGGTGAACCTTAAGGATAAAAAGAATGTGAGATACGCCAAGGACTTGATTCCTTTCGCTCGCAAGAGAGGCTATTTCTCCGGAAAGGATGAGGATTTCTCTTTCGCCGACGCTTTTGAACACCATAGTGTATCCACCCGTCGCGGATGCGACGGAAGGGTATGGAGCTACTTCCGCCGTTTCGATCCATCCATGGAAAAATATTATGCGTGGTGCGCCGGCACAAGCGATGAGCCTATGCCGTTGTATATCTATCCCGACCATAAGGTGTCGTTGGAGGAGATGCAGGAGCGTATGCGCGACCATTTCGAAGATACTCCCTTCAATATGACTGATGATATAGGCGCCGGTCCTAATAAGGTCCCCTATCGCTGGCGTCCTATGGATTTCGAGGTGGACGGAAAAACGTACTGCAATGAGCGTGCCATCGCCACTCAGCAGACCGGATGGCATTTTGTGAGCCAGTCGCGTGCCGACTATCCCGATCCCGTGGGTGGTATCCTTTGGTTCGGCACGGATGACACCAACACCTCCGTTTATATGCCTTTCTATTGTTCTATGACGCAGATACCGCACGAGGTGAGCGAGGAAAACGGTGATATGCTGACTTTCTCCTACGATTCCAACTTCTGGATGAACAATTGGGTGGCAAACCAAGCTTACAACAGATACGATTTGATGATTCCTGATATCCGTAAGGTGCAGAGTCGTTTGGAAAAGGGTTTCATCGCCGACAGAAAGGATATGGATGCCAAGCTTATGGCTCTCTATCAAGCTGGCGACATCGTCGGTTTGACTTCAGCGGTGAATGCCGAGGGTGCCAAAATAGCTAAGAAAGCCACCGATGAATATCGTGATTTGGCGCAATTCCTCCTTGTGAGGTATCTGGATGGCAACCGCAAACAAGTGGATGAAAATGGTAAGTTCATCTATACCGAAGAGGGTATGCCCGAACGTCCCGATTTCCCCGGATACAATAAGGAGTATTATGAGGAAATTGTGAAGAAAACAGGCGACCACTTCCGTGTGGATGAATAGTCCGGATTCTTATTCACGATGAATATCACGATAAGAAAATCATGATTAGCAAATGACGATAAAAATATGCGGATTATAAAATTCTTTATGATATCGTTGACCGTACTGCTTCTGGGGTCCTGTGGAAAGGATACCCCGGAAGTTGGTCCGGTTCAGCGCACTGTGTTGGTCTATGCGGTGGCTACAAACTCCCTCTCCGGCAATGAGGAACGTGATTTGGCGGAGATGGTGCAAGGCATAGAATCTGTGGATACCGGAAAATATCGCTGGCTTGTCTACTTGCGGTCGTATAATGCCGCTCCCACGCTCTATGAGGTGGTGAATCAGAATGGGGTGGGGGTGTGCAAGACCCTTAAGGAGTATCCCTCATTGCCGCTTTCTACGACTAAACAACGTATGGGAGAAGTAATCGCCGATATGCAATCGCTCGCCCCGGCGAAAGAGTATGGACTCTTCTTGTGGTCGCACGCGTCGGCATGGGAGGAGGGCAATGAATCCTCTTTCTCCGTCGCTCCGATGAGATTCTCATACGGTGAGGATCGGGGTGACACTTATACCAGCACCTCCGGCATGACTATGGATATGAAAAACCTCAAAGAGGCAATCCCTTCAGGACTTTTCAATTTTATATGGATGGATTGCTGCTACATGGGTAGTGTGGAGGTCGCATATGAGTTGCGCGACAAATGCCGCTACTACGTGGGGTATCCCACCGAGGTGCTCTCCACCGGCGCTCCGTATCAATATGTGGTGCCGTTGTTGATGGACGAGAACGCGGATATCCAACGTGCCGCGAGTGCCATGTTTGATTATTATGATTCAATGTCGGGGGTGTACAGATCAGCCACGGTAGCCCTCTACGACATGAATTTCATGCAGGAACTCGCCTCCGCAACCTCCCGCATTATGGCTAAAAGGGTGGATATCGAAACTTCGGGATTGCAATGCTATTCCCGTGGTTCTTACGGTCCATATTATGATTTTAAGGAATATATACACGCTGTGGCTGACGCGGTGGATGTCTCCGAGGAGTATGTCGCCGATTTCGACGCCGCACTTGATAAATTTGTGATTTACAAAGACGCTACCCCGAGTTTCGTGGGCTCATTCTGGATTAATGAAAATAAATATTCAGGCGTCTCAACTTACCACTACACCAACAGCGGTTCGGCTAAGGATAATTATTATCCCACATTGGATTGGTGTGTGGCTATCGGTTTGTGATTTAGTGAAACCGCCATATAATTAATTATGTTTCAATCTACTGAAGAAATTATTGATTCCAAGGGAGGGTTAGGCTCCCTGTTAAGTTCCTTCTCTCTTGAAGACACTATCGCCGGATTTGCCAATGACTTGGTGGATTTCGGCGTTAAGGTCTTGATTGCCGTACTCGTTTTCTATGTCGGCAAGTTTATTATAAAAAAGATTTATAAGATATGCCGCACGGTGATGGTCACGCGGCGTACGGATGCCAGTCTCACCACTTTTGTGCTCAGTGTGGTGAAAATCACACTCTATTTCATTCTCATTGTCACGGTGATAGGCATCCTCGGTGTGGAAACAAGTTCGTTCCTCGCACTTTTCGCCTCCGCCGGTGTCGCTATCGGTATGGCGTTGAGCGGCACATTGCAAAACTTCGCCGGTGGAGTACTGATTTTGTTGTTGAAGCCTTACCGTGTCGGGGATTATATTGAGGCGGAAGGGTATAGTGGCACTGTCAAAGCTATCCAAATCTTCCATACCGTCATCAACACCGTGGATAATAAGGCTATTATTATACCCAATGGAGGTCTATCCACCGGGTCGGTCAACAATTACTCTTTGGAGGAGTACCGTCGCGTGGATTGGACCATTGGCTTAAGTTATGGCGATGATTTCGATAGAGCGGCGGAGGTAATCCGTGGAATGCTCCTTGAGGATTACCGCGTGGTGGAGAAGTATATCGACGACCATAAAGTCGCAATGAAACTCCGTGCCGAGCAAAATGGTGAACCTGAGGAGAATTCTCTCGATACTGAGGAGCCTGCCGATGATGTCGAGGTGGAGGAGAACCATGGGTTTTGGTCGAGATTCTTCCATCGTCATAGGGAGCATAATCGCATGATGAAACGTGCAATTCAGGCGAAACTTGATATTAAACCATTGCCTAAGGCTGATTGTTCCCCCTTTGTCGGTCTGAATGAGTTGGCGGACAGCAGTATCAATATCTCTGTGAGGGCATGGACGCGCTCTTCAGATTATTGGGGACTCTATTTCGATATGAACCGCCGTTTCTACACGGAACTCCCCCAAAAGGGTTTCGCATTCCCATTCCCTCAGATGGATGTGCATATCGCAAAGTAACAGTGGATTATATACGAAAGAAACATACTCTTACGTTATCTAATCACCGAAATATCAAATACTCAAAATATGAAAAAACTTATTTCATTCACTCTGCTGGTGATGCTGTTGGTGATGGCATCGTGCAGCAATTCTCCCGACAAGGAGCGTTTGCTTCGTTGTGTCCCGGAGTCCTCGTATGCCGTCATGGCGATGAACGTGGAATCACTCTTTAAGGATGCGGGAAATAAAATCACTTCCAATGGAGTGGAGTTCTCTCCCGGGTTTTCCAAGTTTGTAAAGCAGATAGACAATGATCAGGGTTTGCTCCCGTTGTTGTCGGATGGCGCAATAGAACCATCGTGGTTCCTTTTATATGAGTATAAAGGATATATGTTTTGTGCCGGAATCGTGGCTGACGAATCTAAATTCAAGGAGCAGTTATCTAAAACGGTGGGCGCCGATTTCAAAAGTAACGACGGCGTGGAAACGTGTGGCAACATAGCTTTGCGCGACGGAGTGTTCGTATTTACAGAAAGTTCACGTTGTTTGGACGATGCCGTTGCGATGCTCAAACAAAAGGAGTCGGAGTCGCTGCTTGACAGCGCGATGGCTGATATTATTAAGGATAAGGATGATGATGTGTTCGGCGTTGTGAATATTGATAGGATCCCGAACACAGGCAGTTTCGCTTATGTCAAGATGGCTATGTCCATGGCGATGAAGGATGCCAAGTTTATCGCTTTTGATATTGATTTTGAAAAGGGTAAATTGGAGTTTGACATCGATGTCCTAAACTCTAAGGGTGTGGACGCTGACCTTAATTCCTCTTTCAAGTTTGAGAAAATAAACATGAACGTGGTAAATTCTCTTAAGGCTGATCTACCAATGGTGCTTGCCGTGGGTGTCGACCAATCCACGGTCACCAATATCGTGAATATGTTGATGCCGATGATGCCGGGGAATACTGCCGACAAAATCGTTCTTGGTCAATTGAAAAAAATAGACGGCACTATCGCGATCGCTATGGATCCGTTCACGTCGCAATATATCGCGTCTGTGGAGATGAAGGATGCGGAGTCGGCTTCCGATTTGGCGGCTTTCGTCTCTTCCATGGCTGGCGTTTCTCAAGATGCGGTGGCGGAATCGAATGGCAGAATCCTAACTATTGGAAATTATTCCACCGATGAACCGGTTGCACTATCCAAGTATGTGAGAAAGTTTGATGATTGCATGCTTGCGTGTGCTGTGGATATAAATAAGAAGAAAGAGAACAATAGTGCGGGTGAACTTGCATCGTTGCCTTTCACTGATTTCTTGTTAGAGGTTAAAGTTGAGAGGAATCATTTGGATATCGAGGGCACTTTTTATCTGAATGATGATAGTAGAAATGCTCTCCAAGTACTTTTGGGTGTTTAAAAAATATGTTTTTTAGCATATTTTTCTACCTCTGATAATCAAGTGGTTACAAAAAATCTTTCAAAAAAATCGAATTTTTTTCGCGAAAAGACTTGACAAGGGCGTCAAAAAGCTATAACTTTGCACTCGCAATCGGGACGACAGCGAGTCTGAACGATAGTGAAAACAGAAATAGAGAACAATGACATTATGCGACAGGACAATGCCAAGAGAGCATAATAGCAA
>CAYQMV010000035.1:24656-25732 GCA_964418705.1 uncultured Sangeribacter sp. | reverse complement strand
TGATTTGTAATCTCGGGGTCGTTGGTTCGAATCCGACAAGAGGCTCCAAAAGAGAATGGTTGTTTCCCATAGGAAACGACCATTTTTCTTTTCCGCTTTTTCTTAGTAAATTTGTCAGTAGCAAGAGAAAATATTGACAGCAGAAGAAATTGACGGCAGGAAAATCAAGAAAAAATTGACAGCAATGATACTCAACCTATCTTTCATCTCCGAGCCGGCGGTGCTCCTTCAGGCGTTGGAGACAATAAAAGGGGAGATTCTCCCCGCGTTGCGCGGCTCCGACAATGTGGCGGCGTTGAAGATGATGCACGTCGCGGAGGTCGGTGGATCCCCCGTGGGTAAGGAGGACCCCCAGAGTTTTGCCATTCAGCTTGAGTTCGACTCAGAGGAGAAGCTGCGCGACTTCCAGGCAAACACCCTCCCGGGTCATCTGCAACGTTATTCCGCCAAGTTCGGCGAACACAGTGTGGTCTTCGCCACACTGCTTCGTGAAATCGGCATTTGACGCGATATAGAAAGATTATGGATGAGAAAGTGAAGAAATATGAGCGTGTGGTGATGGGGATAGACCCCGGCACCAACGTTATGGGTTACGCTGTGATCGGCATCAACGGGAAAAATCCGGAGGTGGTGGTGATGGGGGTGGTGAAGCTCTCCAAGTTTGAGACGCACTATCTCCGTCTACGGCGTATCTACGACAGAGTGCTCGGGCTGGTGGAGCAGTATCTCCCCGATGAATTGGCGATAGAGGCCCCTTTCTTCGGGAAAAACGTGCAGTCGATGCTCAAGCTCGGGAGGGCGCAGGGTGTCGCGATGGCGGCGGCGTTGTCGCGCGATGTCCCCATAGCTGAATACGCGCCCCTCTCGGTGAAACAGGCGGTCACCGGCAACGGCGCCGCGTCGAAGGAGCAGGTGGCTAATATGCTCATGCACATACTCAAAATTCCGAAGGAGGAGATGCCCTCCATGCTCGACGCCACCGACGCGCTCGGTGTCGCCCTGACACATTTCTACGAAACCTCGAAACCCCAAATAGCCAAGGGTCCCAAGTCGTGGGCGCAGTTCCTCGCCGCCAA
>CAYQMV010000035.1:21761-24556 GCA_964418705.1 uncultured Sangeribacter sp. | reverse complement strand
TTGCCGCGCACGGCGCTGATATGGGCGATTATTTCATCGATGCTGTGGGTGGACTCGTCCGTCTCGGCGAGAATCCTATCCTCGGGCACCATCTTGAGTGTCTCGGTGTTGAAACGTTCACCGAAAGAGAGGTGGCACCCCACGTCGAGGAGCATTTTCGCCACCGTGGGTTTTCCGCGGAAGCCATGGATCACCCATGGTTGCGAGCAGCGGTAGTCCCTACGCAGTCCCACCACTATCTCGTGCGACTTCACTTGATGGATTATCAGCGGTTTTTCCACCAATTCCGACAGCTCTATGTGCTGCTTGAAGAGCATCATCTGCTCATAGACCGGGGCTTCGCCGCGCAATAAATCGATGCCACATTCCCCGATGGCTACCACACGGTTGTCGTAGACGCATCCTTTCACGTTCTCAAGGAGATGGTCGGTGTCTTCGTTGCCGCATAGCCAGGGGTGTACGCCGATGCTATACTTCTGCAGGTCGTGTAATTCGTAAGATTTGATATCTAAATTGACCACGCCTTCAGGATAATAAAATGGTTTGTGTGTGTGGATGTCTTTCATTTTATAAGGTACATTATGGTCTTTTCAATAAAATTGCTGAACGGCATATTGGCGGCATAACGCGCCGCCGCCTGAGTGCCCATTTTGCGGCGCAGTTCCGGGCTTGCGGCGAGGGTGAGGATAGCCTCGGCGAGGAGGTTTTTGTCGCCCCCTTTCACGAACATCGCGCCCCCTTGCGGACCGCAGTATTCCATCGCCACCGGCGACGCGTTGGCGATCTGGGGGAGTCCCGCCGCCATGAACTCCAAGTTGTGGAACCCGAAAGAGTCCGGCGACGTGTAGGGGAACACTCCGAAGTGGGATTGCGACAGAATGTGGGTCACGCTCTCGTTGGTGCCTATCTTCCATGTGATCATATCCATGGTTCCGGCGTTGATGGCGCGGCGGCGAAGAGAGTCGATGTAGTCGGGGTTCCCTTTGCCCACGATGCACAGGCGTATGCGTTTCCCTTTGAGCCGCGGCAGCGCGTCGAGAAGGGTCTCCAGTCCGTTTTTGGCGACTATGGAGCCATAGAAAGTGGCGATGACCGGGCCTTTGGGCTCTCTGTCGAAAGGTTGCGGCGGGGTGTAAAGGCTGTTTCTCACCACGTGCAGGTGTTCCGCCGCTATGGGGAGCCGCCGCCACGCCTCTTTGAAAGCGTTTCTCACCACCATGGAGGAGAAGAAGATGGTGTCTATCTCCTTGATCACCATGCGCCAGAAGATGTTGGAGGGTGGCATTTTCGAATGGTGTATCGTCAGCGCCACGCGTATATCTTTGCGCCGTGCGAGGCGCCGTGCCACCACGGCGGCATACGCCACGCCGAAGGATTGGGTGAGCACCACCGCGCCGCGTCCCTCCTCCTTGAGGTCGCGGCTGAGCGCGCGTATCGACTCCCAGTCGAGCATCGATTGGAAGGGGATGTGGCGGATGTCGATGGCGTCAGCGTCGAAGAGGGAGTCCACCTCACGCGCGTCGCGGGTATAGACAGTGACGCTCCACCCCCGGTCGGTCAACGCACGTGCCAGGTTGTGGGCGTAGCGCACTTCCGAAGTGCGCGCCACTGATAGTAATGGTATAAGCAACCGCATGGTGTTTGATTCCCTTTTATTTAGTTTTCTGACAGGATATTGTTTTAATTCAGTGACTTGGCGGCAAATAATTCAGCGTCTTAGTGTTGAATTAATTACTGTGGCTGAGCATCAGCTCCAGGTCGCCGCACTCTTCGTTGACCACCGATGCCACCAGCTGGTTGGTGACGTAGCCGGCGTAGGTGATCACCCCTTTGCGCAGTCCGTGTGTGGTCGCGAGGGCGTTGTCGAAGCCCTCTTTAAGCTCTATGTCCATGAAAAGATTGCTCAGGCACGAGGCTATCGCCATGGTCACGGTGCGCGGCGTGGATAGCGATGGCGATGTTTTGTTGAAATCAAGGATGAACGCGTCTTTCTTCACCGCCCCTTTGAGATGGAGGGGCAGCTCGAAATGGTGGGTGCAGTTGTCGAAGAGGAGCACGTCGGCGCTCTTCACCTTGTTTGTGAGCGTGCGCGGATGGATCATGCAGGTCATCAGTTGGTCGCCGCACTGCTGGTGCGCCATTTGTAGCGACGACATATCATTGTCCATGAGGGTGACGCGGGTGCGCAGCGCCGTCGCCGCTTTCACCGCCGCCATGGCGCGGGTGCCGCCGCCGAACACCACCACCTCACAGGGGTTGATGCCCGGGACACCTCCGAGGAGCACTCCTTTGCCTCCTCCGAGGAACGTGAACGCCTCCTGGGCGTACCACAACGCGCCCCTGCCGTCAATCTCATCTATGATATTGGCGAACACCGGAACCCCCTTGTGGCTCTCCACTTGATCCAGGCACAGCAGGCATATCTTCCGTTCCTTCAACGCCTCTACCACCTCCTTGGAGAAGAGTAGGGAGTCGTGCATACAGAAGAGTTTGCTCCCTTCGCGCATGAGCAGCACCTCCGACGCTTTCAGCGGCGCGTAGGAGAGCACATACTCCGCGTGCAATGCCGCCGCGCGGTCGGTGATCGCCACTCCGTAGTCGGCGTAGTTATCGTCCGTGTAGCTTATCGACGAGGATGCCCCGGACTCCATGCAGATGGTGATTCCCGAGGAGATCAGCAGTCCCGCGACTTCGGGGGTGATGAAAAAGCGTGTTTCGTCGGAGTCGTGGTCGTTTGCCACCAGTCCGATGGTGAAATTATCCGGCAGGGTGGTGGTCGCCGCCATTTGCGGCTG
>CAYQMV010000035.1:16645-21661 GCA_964418705.1 uncultured Sangeribacter sp. | reverse complement strand
GTGGAATTGTTTTCGGTCTTATTCATAGAGCTTGATTTTATGGCGTGCGGAGTTTTTTCTCTGCGTCTTTAAATGCAAAGTTATGATTTTCTCTCCGATATTGCAAATTTTTTCTGCTATATGGTCACCCCATCCCTCCCCTAAAGGGAAGGGTGAATCTTCTATCCAGCCCCCTCTCTTTCAGGAGAGGCTTCTACCGGGTGTTTCCCCGAAGTACTCTTTATAGCACTTGGAGAAGTATCCCGGGGATGAGAATCCGACCTTGTACGCCACCTCGGCGACGGTACTGTCGGTGCGTTGCAGCAGCGTTTTGGCGCGGCGCAGACGCACGGCACGCAGCAGCTCCACCGGGGAGTAGTTGGTGAGGGCCTTCGTCTTGCGGTAGAACTGCACGCGGCTGAGTCCCATCTCCTCCGCAAGACTCTCCACGCTCACCCCCGCGTCGGAAAGGCGCGCCTCAAGGAGGTTCATAAGCTTATTGTAGAACTCCGAATCTATGTCGCCCAGCGATTCATTCACGTTCTTCGCCATAGGCGAGGGCTTGATGACGGCTTCCGCGGCTTCGGGAGCGGCGGAGGTGGCGGTTCCGGCAATGGCACTCTTCACCAAGGGTTGGTCAAGGCTCGCCATGATACGTTTGCGGTTGAGGATGAGGGCTTCGCAACGTGCCGCCAACACCTTGGAATTAAAGGGTTTGGAGAGATATGCGTCGGCACCACATTCATATCCCGCCACGCGCTGCTCATCGGCGGCGCACGCCGTCAGCATCAGCACCGGGATATGGGAGGTCGCGACATCGCTCTTCAGTCGTTTGCAGGTCTCAAAGCCATCCATCTCCGGCATCATCACATCACATATTATCAAATCGGGGATATATTTGAGGGCGCGGCGGATACCCTCTTTCCCGTTGGCGGCGTGGAGGATATGGTATTTGTCGCACAGCAGCCCCTCCACCAGCCGGCGTATGTCGGCGTTGTCGTCGATTATCAGAAGGCGCGCCATGCCATCCTCGTTCTCCTCGTTGAGTGTCTCGTCGTCGGGTGTCTCCACGTCGGTGAGTTCCGTGGTGAGCGTGGCGGCAGAGTTATGACTCACGCGTTCGGCATCCCCGTTCTCCACGTGCGTGATTGGTATAGCCACGGTGAACGTTGACCCTTTCCCGGGGGCGCTCTCCACCTCCACCGTGCCTTCGTGCATCTCCACCACGCGTTTCACAAGGGTGAGTCCGATGCCGGACCCCTCCGGGTGTACGTCGTCCACCTGATAGAAGCGTTCGAAGATATGCGCTTTCTCCTTCTCGGTCATACCCTTGCCCGTGTCAGCCACGATAAGAAGCATACGCTCCCCGTCGCGCCGCAGCGTCACCGCCACGTTCCCGTTGTCGGGGGTGTATTTAAACGCATTGGACATAAGGTTGAGAAATACGCTCTCGAATTTGTCGTAGTCCAACGCCATGAACTCCGCACCCTCCGGTATCTCGGTGCTCATCTTTATGTGGCGTTTTATGGCGAGGCGGAGGAAGGAGTCGCACCATTCCCTCACTGATTGCGCTATGTCGGTCTCGGTGAGGTTGAGTGTGATTTTGCCGTTGTCGTATTTTTGGAAGTCGAGGATTTGGTTGACCAACCGGCGCAGAATCTTCACGTTTTTGTTGGCGAGGCGCATGAGCATCCGCTGTTTGTCGGTGATATTCTCCGCCTCCGCCATCTGCTCCACCGGCTCGGCGATGAGGGTGAGAGGCGTGCGCAGGTCGTGCGACACGTTGGTGAAGAAGATGCTCTTCGCTTGGGTGGCGCTCTTCACCTGTTGGTAGAGGGAGTCGAGTTCGTTGCGCTGGCGTTGCAGCTCCTTGTTGCGCGCGTCGAGGATTTCGCGGTTGCGCTTGTGTGTCCAGTAGGCGCGCATGAGGGTGAAGATAAGTATTGCTGAGAGGAAGAGGATTATCACCACCGCGTAGAGCACCGCCTTTTGGGTGCTGTATTGCTCCCAGTAGGAGTCCACGCGCATCTTCAGCCACTCCATTTTGGAGGTCTCCTCCTTCAGCGTGTTGTTTTGCATCAGCAGTATCTCGGCGTTGGAGGAGTCCACCGCGGAGACCGCCGGGTATATGAGACGTTTTTTGTAGGGTTCCTTTTTGAGAATCGCTATGGCTGTTCGTATGAGCTGGTATCCCTCGGTGGGGTATAGGAATGAAGCGTCGATTTTGCCCTCCGCGACTGCCTTGATGCCGATGTTGGGGGCGGCGTCCACGCCAATCACCTTTATGTCGGAGCGTCCCATGCGCCGCGCCGCGTCGGCGGAGGCTATCGCCATGCGGTCGTTGTGGGCGTAGATGAGGTTTGTCTCCGGGTGTAGCCGTAGGAGGGAGTCCGCCGCCACCGCCGCGTCCTCCTCGTTCCAATTCCCGTAGCCGGTGCCGAGGATGCTGAACTCGGGACTGCGAGCCGCCACCTCCGCGAAGCCGTTGTGGCGGTCGATGGCGGGGGTGGAGCCGGAGAGTCCGTGGATTTCCAACGCCCTCACGTGTGAATCGGTGAGACGCAGTGCCAGCTGTGCCACCGACGCTCCGATGCCCCGGTTGTCCGCTCCCTGGTAGGCGGTGTAGCTCGTGCCTTGGATGTTGCGGTCGAAGATTATCACCGGAACGCCGCTGTCGTAAATCTCTTTGATGGTAGGGGTGAGGGCCTCCGCTTCGCGCGGCGACACTATGATGATGTCGTAGCCCGCGTCCACAAAATGGTGCAGGTCCGATATCTGCTTCGCGTTGTTGTCTTCGGCGCTAAGAATCTCAACCTCTATGTCGTCGTGGAACATCGCTTCGCGGCGGATCTCCTCGTTCATCTTTTCGCGCCAGTCGTCGGAGCTGCATTGCGATACTCCTATCTTATATTTGACACCGCGCCCGCCGCAGCCCGTGGCGGAGACCACAAGCAGAATCAGCAGTAGTGTTACTAATTTATTGACACATCTTCTAATGATGTTTTTTTTATTGGCACCTCTTCGATTGATATCTTCTCGATTGGTGTTTTTTCGTTTTTTCATGATTCCTGTAAACACCTATTTTCCCCTGTTTCTTCTGCAAAGGTAGCGAAAAAAACTTATTTGTAATCAACTTTGTTACATTAAGTTGTACAAATGTTGCAATGTAACATTTGTGGCATTAAACGAACGAAATTTATCATACCACGCTATTGCACTATATATAAATTTGCGGCGAAGAAAATTTTGGGACTTCACAAATAACTTCAAAATTAACTTCGAGAATAACTTCAAAAACAATTAACCCCCAAAATAAAGAAGAAGCATGAAGCTCACATCAAAAATCCTTTTATCAGCACTCGTGGCTGGGTCCCTTCATGGGTACGCCGCCGAGGGATTGACATTCACCTACCCCGGGGAGCGCAACAGCATGGTGCGCATAGATTCCGACGCACGTTATCTGCTCCTCCCCATCGAGGAGAGTATGCCCGACGCGCGCATAGAGGTGCTCGTCGACGGCAATCTCGTGAAAACATTCTACGCCCGTCTCGCTGATCATAAAGTGGACTTCTCCGTGCCTTTCGAACTCACACCCTACACCTCCAAAGGTAACGTGGTGCTGAATGTGGTGACTTCCAACAATCCCGACCGTACGCGCAAAAACGCCATGGCGATCTGCTGGAGCAAGATGGAACTCTCCGACACTTTCGACACTGAGAATCGTGAGAAATACCGCCCGGCTTACCACCATACACCTTTGTATGGATGGATGAACGACCCGAACGGCATGTTTTATGAGAATGGCAAATGGCATCTATATTATCAATACAACCCTTATGGATCGAAATGGCAGAACATGACGTGGGGTCACTCCGTGAGCAGTGACCTCATATCATGGGAGCATCTCCCCTTGGCGATAGAACCCAACGGACTCGGCACCATCTTCAGCGGCAGCTGCGTGGTGGACCATGAGGGCACCGCCGGATTCGGCGAGGATGCCGTGGTGGCTATCTACACCTCCGCCGGGGAGAGCCAGGTGCAGAGTCTCGCCCACAGCTCCGACCATGGCACAACTTTCGATATCTATCAAGGGAATCCGATCATCGTCACCGACAAGGAGGCGCGTGATCCCAATATGTTCTGGAACGAGGAGATAGGGAAATGGAACCTTATCCTCGCCGGAGCCGGTGAGCATGAGATGCTCCTCTTCTCCTCCCCCGACCTTAAGGAATGGACCCTTGAGAGCCGTTTCGGGCAAGGCTACGGATGCCAGGAGGGTGTGTGGGAGTGTGCCGACCTCTTCAAACTCCCGGTAAAGGGGAGCGACGAGGAGCGTTGGGTGCTTATTTGCAACATCAATCCCGGAAGCCCTTGGGGCGGCAGCGCCACTCAATACTTCATCGGTGATTTCGACGGCGTGAAGTTCACCGCCGAGACAGCCCCGGAGGTGGCTAAGTGGATGGACTTCGGCAAAGACCACTACGCCGCCGTGACATGGAGCGGAGCTCCGGACTCACGCCGCACTGCCATAGCGTGGATGAGCAACTGGCAGTATGCCAACGAGGTCCCCACACGGCAATTCCGCAGCGCGAACACCATTGCGCGCGACCTCGGTCTCTTTCGCGCACCCGACGGCGAAATTTACCTCAGCAGCACTCCCGTGCCGGAGATGAACACCCTGCGTGGTAAGAAAACGACATTCGGCGCGCGCACAATCTCTAAAAAAGGCGTTTCATTCGAGTTGCCGGACACAAACGGCCTCAACGAAATATTATTGGGTTATGATTTGAAAGGAGCGAGCGCCTTGCTCATTGAACTTTCCAACAGCAAGGGTGAGAGGGTGGCTATGCGACTCGACGCCGACGACAGGAGTTTCTCCATGGACCGTTCGGAAAGCGGTCTCACCGACTTTAGCGCCGATTTCGCCGCCACCACCACTGCTCCGACTTTCTCCGACTCCAACGTAGGCACTCTGCGCCTGTTCGTGGATAAATGCTCCATCGAAGCTTTCGACGGCGAGGGCAGATTCGCCATGAC
>CAYQMV010000035.1:0-16545 GCA_964418705.1 uncultured Sangeribacter sp. | reverse complement strand
TCGTGGATAAATGCTCCATCGAAGCTTTCGACGGCGAGGGCAGATTCGCCATGACGAATTTGGTCTTCCCCACGGAACCTTACACCACTGTTTCTCTGAAAACTCTCGACGGAAAAGCGCGGGTGACCTCGTTCAACGCATATCCTCTAAGTAAATAATTATCCGCTAAATAATTATTTGCAAATAATATTCACAAGTAATTAATCTGAAAATATAATATCGAAATGACAGCAAATAAGACAGCGCGCTCCTCTATGGCGCAAATCATCCCCGTGATGCTTTGCTTCTTCGCAATGGGTTTCGTAGACCTTGTGGGCATCGCGTCAAACTATGTGCAAAAAGACTTGAACCTCTCCGACGCGGAGGCCAACATCTTCCCTTCGTTGGTGTTCTTCTGGTTCCTGATTTTCTCTGTCCCCACCGGATTGTTGATGAATAAGATCGGCAGAAAGAAAACGGTGCTTGTGAGCCTTGTGGTGACTTTAATCTCACTGATTATCCCGATGTGCGGCTCCACCTATTTTGTGATGCTTATCTCCTTCTCCCTCTTGGGTATCGGCAACGCCTTGATGCAGACTTCGTTGAACCCCTTGGTGAGCAACCTCATCGCCCCCTCCAAATTGGCGTCGACGCTCACCTTCGGTCAGTTTGTGAAAGCTATAGCCTCCTTCCTCGCGCCCATCATCGCCGCATGGGGATTCACCACCGCGATGCCTACCTTCGGTTTCGGATGGCGTGTGTTGTTCCCCATATACGCCGCCGTGTGTCTCCTCTCCGTGGCTATCCTCGGCGCCACTCCCATTGAGGAGGAGAAGCAGGATAAAGCCTCCGGCGTGGGCGCGTGCCTGAAGCTCCTCGGAAATAAATTCGTGTTGCTATGCTTCCTCGGAATCATGTGCCACGTGGGTATCGACGTGGGCACCAACACCACAGCCCCCAAACTCATCATTGACCGTCTCGGACTATCCATCGAGGAGGCGGGATTCGCCACCAGCGTCTATTTCATCTTCCGTACCGTGGGATGCTTCTCCGGCGCTTTCATACTCCGCTATGTGGCGGCGCGTAAGTTTTTCGCCGTCAGCGTGGTGATGATGCTCGCGGCTATGGTGGCGTTGTTCTTCTCTTCATCTTTGGTGGCGCTCAACGTCTGTGTGGCGCTTATAGGTTTCGGAAACTCAAATATCTTCTCGATAATCTTCTCGCAGGCCCTCTTGAGCGTCCCCGAAAAGAAAAACGAGGTCTCCGGACTTATGATCATGGGTCTATTCGGCGGAACGATATTCCCCATCGCCATGGGATTCGCCTCCGACTCCCTCGGCAGCCAGAACGGTGCCGTGGCGGTGATGCTCGTAGGAGTGCTTTATCTGCTCCTCTTCGCTTCCAAAATCAAAAAATCGTAATGAATAAACATAACACTCCATTACGGATAGCAATTACTATAGCAACTAAAAACAATTAACGCATAACAATTAACACAAAAAATAACACCACCATGAATGATCTTATCGTAGGAATGGGCGAGGCTCTTTGGGATGTGCTCCCCGAAGGCAAGAAAATAGGCGGCGCTCCGGCGAATTTCGCTTATCATGTGTCGCAATTCGGTCTCAACAGCCGCGTGGTCAGCGCCGTGGGCGATGATAAACTCGGCGAGGAGATTCTCGAAAACTTCAAAGAGAAGAATCTAAATATGTGCATCGCCACTGTCCCTTACCCCACCGGAACCGTACTGGTGGAACTCGACGACGAGGGGGTGCCGCAATATGAAATCAAAGAGAACGTGGCGTGGGACAATATCCCGTACACCGACGAACTCAAGGAAATCGCCCGCCACACCAAGGCCGTATGCTTCGGTTCCCTGGCGCAGCGTTCCATTGTCTCCCGCACCACCATCAATGATTTTATCAATGATATCCCCGAGGAGAACGACGCTCTCAAGGTCTTCGACATCAACTTGCGCCAATCCTTCTATAATAAGGATATTATCCGCAACTCCATCAAGCAATGCAATATCCTCAAGATAAATGATGAGGAGCTGGTGGCGGTGAGCCGGCTCTTCGGCTATCCCGGCATCGACCTCCAAGACAAATGCTGGCTGATCTTGGGTAAATACAATCTGAAGATGCTTATCCTCACTTGCGGCATTAACGGCAGCTATGTTTTCACTCCCGGCAACTTCTCGTTCCAAGAGACTCCGGTGGTGGAGGTGGCGGACACCGTAGGTGCCGGCGACTCCTTCACCGCCGCGTTCATCGCCTCGGTGCTGCAAGGTAAGTCGGTGGCGGAAGCTCATGAACGTGCCGTGAAAGTCTCTGCGTACGTATGCACCCGGAACGGCGCGATGCCCCTAATCCCGGATGAATTGATTAAATAGTATCGGAAAAATTCATTGATAACACGTACACAATAACACCGTATCAATAACACGTACATAATAACACGTAACTTAATAACAAATGACCATGACAAGAACTTTGTTAAGCCTCGTGCTTGCCATTCTCGGCACCGTGTGCGCCATAGCGCAGAATGTCACCGTCAATGGCGTAGTATTGTCGAAAACTGACAACGAACCACTTATCGGAGCCACAGTGTACTCCGAAGCCACCAAAAACGGCGTAGCCACCGACTATGACGGCGCGTTTACGCTCTCCGTCCCCTCGGGATCAAAAATCGTTATCTCTTACGTGGGATATAAATCGCAGACAGTGACCGCCGCCGAGAAACTCACTGTAGTTCTCGCTGAAGACACCTCCGTGCTCGATGAGGTGGTGGTGGTGGGTTACTCCGCTGAAAAGAAATCAGACCTCACCGGTTCCGTCTCCGTTGTACACATGAAAGATGTGTCGGATTCACCCACGGGCAACGTCATGCAGGCCCTCCAGGGACGTGTCGCCGGTATGAATATCACCACCGACGGAACCCCGGGTGGAACCAGCACCTCCGTATCCATCCGCGGCGCATCCTCTTTCCGTAGCGAGGCCAACGGTCCCCTCTACGTGATCGACGGCGTGATGACACGTGACAATGTGGCTACAATCCTTAATAGCAACGACATAGAGTCTATCCAGGTGCTTAAGGACGCATCCTCCGCCGCCATCTACGGCGCACAGGCAGCCAACGGCGTGATCATCATCACCACCAAACGTGCGAAAAAGGGTGAGACGCACGTCACTTTCGACGCCACCGTCTCCCTCCAATCTTATCAGTCGGGACTCGACCTCCTCAACGCCGACGAGTGGGGACAGGTCTATTGGGCGGCTTACAAGAACGCAAACAACGGCGCGACCCCCAATTCCGCGATCTACGGTAACGGTGCGACTCCCAAACTTCAGGATTACACCAACGTCAACGGAACCAAGGTGATCGCCACCGACACTGATTGGGAGGACGCGATCCACCGCACCGCCGCGATGCAGACTTACAGCATCGGACTCTCCAAAGGATCTGACAACGGCGCAACTTCATTCTCCCTCAGCTGGCTCGACCACGACGGTATCATCAAAGGCACCGACTTCCAACGCGTGAACTCACGCATCTCCTCCGACTACGCTTACTTGAACAACCGCTTGCGCGCCGGTGGCAACGTAGCTGTCAACTGGTGGAAAGCACACAACGCCCCCGGTGGTATCGAGGAGGCTGCCGTTAAGCAGCACCCCGCGCGTAGCATCTACGATGTGGACGGCGTTTACAACGACGCTATCTCCGACATCCTCGGCGACACCCCCAACGGTATGCGCCTTATTGAGAATGAATCGAACAACAAGCATGAGTATTGGCGTGTGTTCGGCAACGCTTATCTCTCCATCGAACCGGTGAAGAACCTTATCATTAAGACTAACTTCGGTGTGAACTTCTACAACGAAGACAACAAGACTTTTGAACCATCATGGCTTCGCGACTCCGTCAACAAACTCACTCAGGAGAATATCAAAAACACTGATTGGGTCTGGACAAACACCGCGCAATATAATATCGACTTCGGAAAGAACTCCTTCATGGCGCTCCTCGGTCTGGAGTCGAAGAAATATCACTCCGAGAATTTGTGGGGCTACGGCACCGACCTCGCCATTGAGGATGAAAACTATTGGTATCTCTCCGGAGTCACCGCCGGAAAGAATGTAAGCTCCGGCGCAAGCAACTACTCCATGTTCTCCGTTTTCGGAAAATTGAACTATAGCTACGACAACAAATATTTGGCATCGTTCACTCTTCGCCGCGACGCGTCGTCGCGCCTAAGTCCCGATAACAACGCCGACTATTTCCCCTCCTTCTCCGCCGGTTGGCGCATAAGCCAGGAGAACTTCATGCGCGGGACATCATCATGGCTCAATGACCTCAAACTCCGCGCTTCATGGGGTATCAATGGTAACGACATCATCGACAACGAGGCTTTCTACACCAAATATCTCGCATCACTCAACAACGCCTCTTATAATATGAACGGCGACGGCACAACCCTCGCCCCCGGCGCTTACAAAACGCGCTCCACAAACCCCGACCTCAAATGGGAGAGAACTTACCAAACCAACGTCGGTATCGACTTCGGTTTCTTAAACAACAAACTCTTCGGTTCTGTGGACTACTTCTATAAGAAGACCAACGATATGCTCGTGGAGAAACCTTACATCGCTGTAATCGGCGAGGGTGGCTACTGCTGGTACAACGGCGGTTCCATGCAAAACAAGGGCTTCGAAGCGCAAATCAACTGGCGCGACAATATACTCGACTTCCGCTATGAGGTGGGATTGAATGTCAGCGTGCAGAGCAACAAGGTGACTTCGCTCCTTGAGGATATCTACTACACATACGGCGGTGGCAACGGTATCGACAAATCTCTCGTGGGTCAAGCCTACGGCTCCTGGATGGGCTATGAGACCGACGGCGTGTTCCACACTCAGGCTGAGGTGGATGAGTATTGCAGCAGATACGACGTGCAGTTCGGTAAACCCGCTGTGGGTCGTATCAAATATGTCGACACCAACGGCGACGGCGTAATCAACAGCAGCGACCGTACATGGTTGGGCAGCGACCTCCCGAAAGCATCTTTCGGTATCAACTTGGCGGGATATTGGAAAGGGTTCGACCTCAGCTTGTTCTTCAACAGCGTGGTGCGCGACGCTTACAATAACTCCAAATACTACACCGACCTCTTCCAATGCTGGACCGGAAACCACGCCACTCGCTTGCTCGACGCCGCAAACGCTTACAACGACTTCCTGACAACAGGTGTCTACAACTGCGACACTCCGGCACCCACAACCGACAATGGCAACAATGAAAATGAGGTGTCGCGCTTCTACGTCGAGGATGGCTCTTTCCTCCGCTTGAAGACTTTGACTCTCGGATACACTCTCCCGGAGAAAATCCAAAAGAAACTCTCCTTGAGCAGCGCGCGTATATATTTCCAAACACAAAACGTGTTCACTATCACCGGATACACCGGAGCCGACCCTGAGGGTCTCGGTTATCCATACGCTCTTCCGCGTCAGTTCACTCTCGGTATTCAATTCGGTTTCTAATAAATCAATCGTTTTAATTTGAAAACCTTTTTAAATTCTGAAAACCATTAAATTCTGGAAATAATGAAATTTAGCAATATATTCTTAGCATTGGGATGCGCTGCGATGCTCTCCGCATGTAGCGATGATTTTCTCGAGAACAAACCCCAGGGAAGCCTCAATGATGCCGTGATGGGTTCCTCCGATGGCGCCGACCTGCTTGTCAATTCGGCATACGCCGCGCTCGGCGGTCCCGAAGGTCAGGATTGGAGCGTCTGGTGCCATCCGACTTCCAATTGGTCGTATGGCGAGGTACGCTCCGACAACGCCTATAAAGGTGGCGGCGGCGTGGGCGACCTCAATGAGGTTCACCGCATGGAAATATTCGATATGCAGGCGGACAACGGTTTCCTCGACAGCAAATGGTACCACCTCTATTGCTCCGTTCAGCGTTGCAACTCCGCACTCCGCGTCCTCAACGCTTACAGCGACGATGAAATAGAGAACCGCGCCTCTCGTATCGCCGAGATGAAGGTGCTCCGCGCTCACTTCTACTTCGAGTTGTCGCGTCTCTTCAATAAGATTCCTTACTTCGATGAGAATGTGGAGACCCCCGAATACACCTCCATCCCCAATGACCAATACACCCGCGATGAGATTCTTTCGATGATCGCCAAGGAACTTGACGATGCCGCGAAGGTGCTCCCCGAAACGCAACCGGAAGTGGGAAGAATACATAAATATATCGCCCTCGCTTACGAGGCCAAGGTGAAGCTTTACCAAGCTTACCAACAGGACGAGAAGACACACCGCGTCACCAATGTCAACAAAGAGTTGCTCGCAGAGGTGGTGAAGCTTATCGACCAAGTGACTGCCTCCGGACGCTATTCGCTCCTCGGCGACTTCCAAGGTCTCGACCTCGTGGCTAACGAGAACGGCAGTGAATCGGTGTTTGCGATCCAATACTCCATGAACGACGGCACCCCCAGCGGCGGACGTATCAACTGGAGCAACTTGCTTAACTCCCCCGCGGGCAACAGCCCTTACCACGGCGATGGTTTCTTCCTCCCTTCGCAGGACCTTATCAACGCTTATCAAACGGATGAGAATGGTCTCCCCGTGTTCGATTATCAATCGCGTCCCGATTTCAGCGTGGTCACTTTCGATGAGAATGGCAACTATACTCTCACCAACGCCGACCGCACCGTGGACCCGCGTCTTGATTTCGTGGTGGGCCGTCCCTCAATCCGTTGGAAAACATACACCGACTCTCCGTGCGACCTTTGGGTGCGCGACCAAGGAACCTACGGCTACAACTGCGTGAAACGCTTCTGGGTCTCCCCCGAAAGTTCCGATATGTTCCAAGGATGGCCATGGGGCGCTTCCCAATTGAACTGGCAGATCATCCGCTACGCCGACCTCCTTCTCTGGAAAGCTGAGGCTTTGATTGAGATAGGTTCCGACCTCGACGCCGCCCGCACCCTCATCAACCAAGTGCGCCAGCGTGCCATGAACTCCCCCTATGTGAAGGATTTCAACGACGCGTCGAAGGATGCCGCGAACTATAAAATCGCTTTGTATCCCGCTGCCGGATGGACTCAGGATTATGCCCGCAAGGCCCTGCGTACAGAGATGCGCTTGGAGACCGCTTTCGAGGGTGAACGCTACTTCGACCTCGTGCGTTGGGGCATTGCCGCCGATGTGATGACTAAGTATATCAACTGCGAAAAGGATAACCGCGTCTATTACCAAAACGCAAACTTCACCGCTGAAAAGGATGAGTATTATCCCATCCCGACCAACCAATACAACTTCTCCGGCGGTCTTTACACCCAAAACCCCGGGTTCTCATTCTAAGACTTTCATTGATATGATTCATTGATAGTTCATTGACAATTATTGATATGATTCTCTTAGACCATACAAGGGTTTATAGAATAGGTACAGGTAAAATTTAATTTAAGGTAAGGGGGAGTCACGCGCTTCGTGATTCCCCCTTTATCATTTTATCGAACTCTTTGTAGAGCTTATTTCATACGGATTGTCGCATAAAGTATCAAAGGCTTTTTCTATTTGAGTTGGCGGACAAGGAGTCCGGGATAGATGTCTTTGCCACTTTTTTTAGTGAAGTAGGTGGCGTCAAGTTCCGAGCCGACAGCCCCCTCTTCTTGTGCCATATATCTGTTGTCCCAAATTTTGTTTTTGATTGGGGCGATCACGGCGATGCGGTTGTACACTGTCTTTCCATCCTTAATCTCCGGCTCAAGCACCTCGTATTCGGAGGATTCCGACACACCCTCTTTCATGCCTATCTGCACTTTGATTGCGGCGGCACTCACTTCTGTGATGGGAGCTTTTATGCGAAAACATTCATATTTATCTTGAAGGTCGCGTACATTGTCGTCGATGGCGCGTTGGCATGCCTTGCGGATCATTATCTCGGGATGCTCCTCGCTGATACCGAGGAATGAGTTTTTGGAGCCGCTTGACACCACATCCCCCACATATTCCAACTTAAACATATCCCTTGCGTTTTCAAAGGCTGCCCGGCGTGCTTCGTCGGGAGTGTCGCTGTAATGTTCCGTATAGAATTTTGTGGCTGTCTCCTCGTCCCATGTCAGCTGATAGAGCCGGGTGTGGATTTTCACACGGAAACCTTTGAATGTCTCGGCGAGTGAGGCGACGCTGTTGCCCAGTTGGGAGAATGAATCTCCTCCGGTGTAGGCATCGGCGACAGCTCCCAAAATACGTAATACGGAGCCTACATTTTTGCTGCGTTGTCCATTGTCGATATAGTGAGCCTCGTTGACGAGAAGGAATGTTTTCCCGATGAGGTCTTCCCCGGCGTCTTCAAGTATCTGCTGACCCCTAACGGAGCGTGATGCCAATTCCTTGTCAAGTTCCGACGCGTCGTAGAGTCCGCGCTCCTTGACAAGCTCCATGTCGCATTTCCCGGTGAATTTGTCGCGGTTGAACCATTTTGCCACCAAGCGACTCGCCACCATATTCTCTTTAACCCAATTGTCAATCTCATCGCCATGTTCCCCCTTTTGGTCAATGGAGATGATTTTGACGCTTAGGTCGTGATTGTTGTACTTGTCGGGCGTGGGTATCTCCAAAAAGTTCTCTTGTATCTTATCAGCCATTTTTTGGTTAGTTTGCGACACAAGAACGCTGCATATTGAGCTGCGGCGGTATTTTTCGCCTATCTGTTCGTTATCTTTCGCCATTGAGGGGAACGCTGTGGCTGTCAGTGCGGCGATAGCGAATATTTTATATATATTTTTCATTTTGAGTACATTCAAAAGGTTAGAAATCCCATAATTCTTCATCTATTTTCTCTTTCAGCAAGGTGCTGTTGCATTTTTTGTTTTGACGCAATCTGTAGCGGAAAGCTTCAAATTCACCCATTTTAGCGGCACCTATTGACTGAATGTACGCCATCGCGTTGGCGGCTTCATTTTTGTCTTCAAATGCTAATGGAATTATCATGCTCCCCGTTTCATCCACTATGCCGTACATAGAGCCAACCCCTACGAGTGAGGCATATCTGCCGTTGTAGTCGGTGAAGCATCCGGCTGCGTCGAATGTCGCGTCAAACGCCGAGGTGTCGTTGCTGAGATTGCGGCAATGCCATTTGGAGTCTTTGGAATCCCTAACCCATATAAGTTTATCATCTTTGTTTACGGCATTGACGATGTTGTCCCATTGCGGAGCGATGATGTTTTTGTTGTTTTTATCAATCACGCCCCATCCTTTCGATGTTTTCACATAGCCTCTGCCGCGGAGGAAAATCCCGGCATCATCGTACATGAACGGTATCACCTCATTGCCTGTGTAGTCAATGTAGCCGCATTTGCCGCCGGCCTCCTTTTGAGCGGCGAAGATGCATTCTTCATCTGAGCGGTTGTTGATATATGAGTAAGTGGGCTTTACAAGATACTTTCCACTGAGGTCGGTAGTACCCCACATTCCATTATATTTCACCAAGTAGCCTTTATCAGCAATCATAATCAATTCGCTGTATCTGTCGCTGACGATTCTTCCTGTAGTGTCAATGATGTAGTACTCTCCGTCCACGCGGTTCATGGCGAGTCCGTTGTTGAATTGCCCCAAGTAGGGGAGAAGGTTCATGTCTGCGGAGGTTGACCCTATTTTGTCGGTGCTGAAGAGTCTGCGCTCTTTGTCATTTAGGAAAACGTAATTGCAATTGAAGTTGCCTCCCGACACTTTGGCTATCGCCGCGATACCCTCTTTGGGCATCGCCACAAAGTAGGTGTCGGGCTTGAGTACATACACTCCGTTGTCGTCAACCAAGCCGGTTTTGCCGTTTTTGACAACCCAATAATAGATTGACTGATTCTTCGGCAATATAGAGAAGTTGCTCTTTATTTGGTTTGCTGTGGTGAGATTAAAGCTTTGTCCATTGGTGAGATCCACCCCATCAGTCTCAGCGAAAACTCCTAATTTTGTGTTTTCCGGCTTGATAATAAGTTTATCCCATTTATAAAGTCCGAATTTGGCTGATTCCAGCTTCTTTCCGTCTGCCACCCATATAAGTCCATCCTCGTTTGGAGTGCCTATAAAAGAGTATTTGACGGGAATAACAATTTGTCCTTCCGTGTTGACGTAGCCATATTTGTCATTTTGTGCCACGCGTGCCATTCCGTTGATGAATTGTCCGATTTCGCTATAGGAGGTGTTGAGAATCTGTCTGCCATCCTCACTCACCAAACCCCATTTGCCCCCTTTCATTACGCTCGCTATGCCGTAGCTGTTTACGGCGGTGGCTTCATCGTATTTGTAATCAATCACTTTATAGCCTGATGCGTCCACATAGCCGTACTTCCCTTTTGAATTTTGCTCCGGGAAGATTGCTTGCGCAAACATCATTCCGACACTTGATGATAGCATCAGTGTCAGAGTTAATATCCTATTTTTCATTGTGAGTTATGTTGTCGAGTTTTATATTGAGTTTATACTATCTGTCCATATTGATGTGTCCATAGTGTAGGTTATACACAGTCGTAATTATATATGCCTACCTGATCCACATTAAATTAATTCTTTGAGTCTTTTGACCCCTGCCGTATGCCACGCCCACGGCCCTGCCTGCCGCTATCATCCTTTTCTTGAGGTCTACTTGGTCTTTGTATTTTTCTCTGTGTTCAAAGTCCCAGTTGCGTTGTATCTTGGCGGTGATGGTGTTTATGAGTTTCTGTGCCTTGGGGTAGTTGCTTGATGCGGTGTTCACTTGCATCAAGAATGCCATGGCTTTCTCCGCTCCATATTCATCGGGGCTGGATGCCCATGCCGCCTGGGCGTCGGATATAAGTTGCGCCGCTTCTAAGTCAATATATTGATTATAGTAATTGATTGTGGCTTCCGATGCCCTTGTGTATCCTCTGCTGCATTCAGGAATCCGGGAGGTGTAGTATAGCGCCTCATCGTAATTTTGTGTCGATGCCGCGGTGTTCGCTTTTGCCAACAGTGATTGATAGTTGCGGTCGTAGTAATCAATGATTTTATATTTCGCCGCGGACACGAATGCTGAGAAGCTTTTGTTTTGGGCGTTGATATTTGAGAGCGCGTTGATATAAGCTTTCTCTTTGCTTGCGCCCACGCCTCTGATTTCGAATGTCTTGGTGGAGTAGACTTGCTCACCTTCGAGGTCTCCGACATAGAGTGTGAGGTTGAGTACCAACGAGGTCATCGTTGGCGGTCCCGGCACAACGTTTTCGCTCACTGTGGCGAATTTCCCGGTGATGAAAAATTGGTCGTATGTGCCGTCGGCACTGACTCCCTCTTCGGTGACGGCGTTCATTAAGCGTGTGCAGAGCAGGTTCTGCACATTCTCCGGAACATCGTTCTGCTCCGATGGAACCACATATAGGCGAACGTTACAATCTTGTGCCGCCGATGCTCCCAAGGTGGCGGTGAGGCACAGCGTTGCTAATATTTTATTTATAAGTTTCATGATAGTCATTATTTTTCTCCGAGTATCAAATCGGCGCGACCGAGACCGCGGGTGATAATCTTCGAGGTTATATTAAATGGGCTGGAACTCAAATATTTGCGTAATCCGTTGATGAACTGGCGTGCATCCATCGGCATTCCGTTCTCGCGGTACAGCGGTATTCTGACTTGTTCGAAGTGGAGGGCTGTCTCTCCGGCATCCGATAGATTATAGCGGTGCGCCACGGTGTTTTGTGCCACCCATGCGTCGATGATGTCCGTCAGTTCCTCTCCGTTGTATTCATTCTCAAGTGTCAGACCGGAGCCGTTGTCGAAGACACGTACATTGAATGCGATTTCCCTACCTTTCTCCACCAAATCGTTGAAGTGGGATTGCAGCTGTGCGGTGAAATTATCCATATTCTTAATCACAGCTTCCTCCAACAGCACGGGGATTTCGCTGGTGAATGATTGTTCGCCGGTGCCTTGGCTCGCCGCCACTTGTTTGTTAGTGTATGCGTCAAGTCCGCGTAGGTTGTAGGTTACGGAGCGTTTCGGACCTACGGTGTTCACTTTCCACGACAGTTCGATTATTATGTCGGCTTTGGCGCGGTTGAGTAGGCGCTCAAGCGGTGTCTCCGCCAGTGTGGAACCGGAACGGCTGACGGTCATGTCATCCTCCGCTTCCGATTGGTTGAGATTCCTTATCGTTGAAGATAAGTCTTTCAGTGGAAAGTCGCGTTCAGCCATAAGTTCCCCTACTTTTGTGATTACGTTGACAAGATCCATGTCTGTCTGCAAGGCTTTCTCATAATCAGACACTTGTGTGCTTTTACCTTGCACATCGTATGTGGTGGTATATCCGTTGGCGAAGCACCATGCGTCGCTGGGCACCACCATCAGTGTCGGTTTCTTGGCTTGTGAATATGCTAATATCGGCAACGACATGAGAAACAATGTCATCGCTATTTTCATGAGTCTCATTTTTCTATGGTTTTATGATGTTGTCTTTGATTAATTGTTGGCGTAGTTCGTAGCGGAGCACGCGCACCACTACGCCGAAATTCTCTTGGTTAGCATCGGAGGATTTTATGCGTGAGGTGCTCTTCTCATCTTTCATGTTCACGAATTTGAGGTACTCGCCGCCATCCCTGAAGAAATTGTTGAAGTATCGCTCATACTTTTCCTGGGCGTTGACCTCCAAGATGAGCGGTTTATGATTGCATTCGCCGGATCCGGCGTCGATGCCCTTGAAAATCACGTCTCTCACGGCGTTTTTCTTCGCTTGTTCTATGGCGTCGGACTTGTTCTTGCCTTTGCCCCACGCACGCAGTGTCTGTGAGCCGTCAAGCTCCACTCCCAAACACTCCGTCTCAAATGTGGTATATGCGTAGGTGTCTGACACTTTTGTGGGTGTCTTGCACCCGGTGGTGAACAGCATGGGGCTTAAAACCATGGCTGCCAATGCGTATTTTATTCTTTTCATCTCTCAAATTTTGAAGGTATTCGAATTAAATATTGTAAACACGAGGTGTAGGTAGGGTGGTGGCTTTAAAATTCGTAGCCAAGGCGCAACACGATTCCGGAGACGTATTTCTGTTCGTTGTCGAAACGCTTGGTAGATTGCCCCAGGTAGGATACCGCCACCGTGAACGCCGAACGGTCTTCACCGATTTTGATGCCTATTGAGGGGCGCCACATGAAGCCGTCGCGGAACGCCCCTCCGAAATCCAATGAGTAGTAGGGGACTATCGTGCGGTATTCTTCATTAATAAGGTTTCCTCTGACGTGGGCGAAGAGCGGCATTGCCCATCTTATGGATTCTGTGTAGGCGGCGTTGCGCTTAAGGTAATAACGCGCTCCCAATCCCAAACCGACTTTCGCAAATTGGTTGACACGATATCCGGCGATATAGCTCACCTCCGTGAACGAGATGTTTGATTTGCTGAGACTGCATGTGTAGCCCCCGTATAGTTCCACGGCGCACCAAAATCCTTGAGTGTAGGTGGAGTAGTCGTCGGTGGTGACTTCGCTCACTTGACGCGGAACGCGTTGCTCACGGAGGGTATAGTCTATTTTGCGTACTTCCGACATTTGGTAAGTGTAGACTTTCCCCTCATTGGTCATTATTGTCAGTGTGGTTTCGTTGACATTTACAGTCCCTTTGAGGATTGATCCATTGTTGAGGTAGACTACCGCATTTTGATTGTTTTGCGCAAATCCGGCTATCGCTGCTGCGACGATAAAGAATAGAGTTCCTAATAGTTTTTTCATAATGATCCTTTTTTAGAAGCTTTGTTTTTAAAAAGCGGAGTTCAGTCCTTTGAGCACTCCGGCACTCTCCAAATCCTTGCGTAGCAAGTCTTTGTTGACAGTGACTATGGTCGAGATTTTGTACATCTTGTTCTCTTTGACCACTTGGCGTGATGTGTGGATTGAGGACACATAGTTTTTTGCCTGTCCGTTCTCAACGAAGAAGTTGCTGAAGAATTCAGCGTGTTGTGCTTCCGCCGCCGCGCTCCCCGCCAATGGCTTTTGATGGATTCTTTCCGCTTCGTTGGAGAAGCCTTTGAACAGCACACCATGCACGGCACAGCGTGCGATTAGGTCATCGGAGACCGTGGATTTCTTTGATCTGACCGTCACTTTCACAAGGTACGTCCCTTGCGCACCTGTACCCGCGCCTTCGATTTCGTAATCAAGCGCGTCCGCCGCCATTGCCATTATCGGCAATAAGGCGATCATCAAGAGTAGTAATAATTGTCTCTTCATGTAATTAGTCCGTTTTTAAGTTTATTCCAAGAGTTCTCTATTTGTGATTACATGCTTCTTTACGCTCCACTTTCTGATGCGTTGTTCTTGCGTGGGGTGTGAAGTATGCAATCACGCGTTGCCGTCCGCAATGAGGCCCGCTATTTCATCGAAATTGACATTGGCAACTACATCAACAATGACATCAACAATGACATCAACAATGCGGACGGATATTATCAAGGTATTATTAATATATATTTTAAATCCCGTGGTACAACTATTCCCGAAGTATCATGGTCTGTTTTTATCGTTCTCTGTTTAAGAGATATATCGCATGGGGCAAAGTTAGCAAAAAAAATCTAATCACAATAAACTAATGCTATTAAAATAATATGTTTTACAACATACTTCTCGCTTTTACCCCCTATTTGCTTCCGTCATTTTCATTAGTCGCCATGGATAATGTGGGGTGTAGTCAGTTAGATATGCATCTTGTGAAATGGGAAATTATTTATTAACTTTGCATTAGGCATAACAGATGATGCGCATTAAACAAGATGGCAGAAAAGAAACAATCTAAGAGGTTAACTACACAGCATAAGAGTTCAAAGGGTGTGGTTGGCATATTTGGAAAGGAGGCAAGATTGCATGACATGACGGTTGGAAGGATTTCCAATCTTGTCGTTGATAAGCTTGCTATGGAGTTTCCAAAGCTGTCATTCCGTCATAGAGTAAGTGTCGCAAAGGAAGAGATTAACAAAGCATTACAGAAAGTGGATTCTGAATTGGGACAAACACTCTTTGTGGAGCACTCCGCCATTATTCCTGACGGAGGGCTTGTTGAGGTCAAAGACGATAATGGAGATTGGAGGATAATATTAGTCTCTGAGGCTAAGCGTCAGGGCAAGGATATAGAGAATATAAGAAATGGGAAAATGGTTGGAAAACGTAATGACCAAGATTTAATGATGGCAGGTAATGCTATTGAGAGGGCCCATAAGAATATATCTGAAATCTCTAATTTGATGTTGGTGGAATCTCATTTTCCATACGTTTTGTTTTTAGAAGGTTCTAATTTCCTTACCGAAACTATTTCCGTAGCCAGACCTGATGGCAGGGTGGTTACAATAGAATACAATTCGGGGATGCTCAATAGATTGGATAGGCTGACCTCCGCAAATTATGGGTTGCCTATCAATACGAATCTGTGTAAGAATAAGTTTGTGAAGCATAATGATAAGACAATTATGCTTCAAGCCGCATCCATATACACTCAAGGTAATGGAGAGAGTTGGTATGCCAAGGATATGTTTGATATAATGCTCGAAATAGCCAAAACATCTCTCCAGGTGTTGGGAAGCGATTTGTTTAAACAATTAACTCAGGGTGATTAGCACTTAATCAGATTCGTTATGGCACGGAATGCGACAAACGTTTTATTGCAAAAGGCTAAGAAATCAAAAAGTGACGAGTTTTATACTCAACTTTCTGATATAGAGAGGGAATTGCAATACTATAAGGGACATTTCAAGAACAAGACCGTCTATTGTAATTGCGATGATCCCCAGACAAGCAATTTTTTCCGCTACTTCGTTATGAACTTCCGTGAATTAGGCCTTAAGAAGCTCATTTCCGCGTGCTACAAGGAGAGAAACGATGATTTGTTTAATACGGAGCCGTCGGAGAATGGATTCTTCTTTGAATATACCGGTTCGGATATGGAAGCCGGAACCCCTGAATTGACACAGGTCACCCACTTTGTCGGAGACGGCGATTTCCGCAGTCAAGAGAGTATATCTCTGCTTAAGGAAGCGGATATCGTGGTCACCAATCCTCCCTTTTCATTATTCAGGGAATATGTCGGTCAGCTGGTTAGATATGACAAGAAATTCTTGATAATAGGGAATATAAATGCCATAACATATAAGGAGATATTCAAGCTAATCAAGGATAATAGGGCATGGTTGGGGATAAACTTCGGCAGAGGTATCTCCGGCTTCATTGTTCCGGATCATTATGAGCTTTATGGCACCGAGGCGCGTATCGATGAACTTGGGAACAGAGTGATTTCACCTAACAATTGCCTGTGGCTGACAAATATGGAGACAGAGTATCGCCATGAGGATATCCGTCTCACAAAAAAATATGTCGGCAATGAGCAGGAGTATCCTAAATACGACAATTGCGACGGCATTAATGTCAACAAGACACAGGATATCCCCGCTGATTATGATGGCTTGATGGGTGTCCCGATCACTTTCCTGCACAAATTCAATCCTGATCAATTTGAAATAATAAAGTTTAGGAAAGGCGATGACGGAAAGGATCTTTCCATTAACGG
>CAYQMV010000034.1:0-26225 GCA_964418705.1 uncultured Sangeribacter sp. | reverse complement strand
TGCGTATATCAGAAATATCTCCAAGTTCTTTGCGTAGCTTGAAGTAACCGGATGAGCGAAAGTATCCTACCACCGCCAAAAAGCGGTCGAAGTTCGCCATTTCCGTTGCTATCCCTTTGAGCTTTTCAAAGAGGGTGTTAGATGGGGTGTTATTGAAGAATTTCGTACTCATGATTATACTGTGTTCCAATTATCAATGCAGTTAGTACTTGTCCACTTCGCAAAGTTAACTAAAAATTTTAGACCTATAGGTCAATTGTCAGCTAAATATTGTTTGACTGCAAAGTTACGAAATTTTGCGAAAGCCTATTGCGTAAATGGATATTTATTTGTGTAATTTGTATGAGGTTATCATTTTGCTGACATCAGCAAAATGATAAGATGACAGGCAGAGCGGTCCGCGGCTACTGAGTGTCACGCGTTACAAAAAGGCGTAAATACGCATTTTTGTAACATGGTTCAGTTACGAACACAATACTGACAACACACGGATACAGTATTGATACCATGAGGATACGGGCAAAAATAATGGCGTGCGGGAGAATCGCACGCCATTTATCGCTGCGGCAGGATGGAGAGGACTCCACACCGCCGGGGGAACATTAATATTAAGCTTTGATGTTGGGTTCCTCGAGACCAAGATGCTTCTTGCGGTCGATCACCTTCAACCATAAGCCGATGAACAGGGCAGCCACACCCAAGCAAGCGAGCATCACAAGGGGCCATGTGTAGTCGAAACTTACGGCAGCCTCCTCAGCGGAGATGGTGCCGGCGTTGACAGCCTCCACAAGGTCTGTGTTGGTGTTGGTCAACACTTTGCCGATGAGCAAGGGGAACAACCACAAGCCGATGTTCTGAATCCAGAAAATCAACGAGTAAGCGGAACCGATGATCTTAGCGTCCACCAACTTAGGCACTGAGGGCCACAACGAAGCGGGCACCAAAGAGAACGACGCACCGAGCACGAGAATGGTGAGATAAGCCACAGTCACGCCGCCGACGGTGTTTCCTTTGAACATGGGGAGCACAAAGGCGAAAGTGAGGTGGCACGCGATAAGGAGCAAGGAGCCGAGGACGAGCATCGACGCCGCTTTACCCTTATGGTCGACATAACTGCCGAGGATGGGAGTGATGCCCACAGCCAACAAGGGGAACACCGCGAAGATGGAACCCGCCGACTGACACATATATCCCATATAGCAGTAAGCCACGAGAGCGATGATAGCCACCGCCATCAAGCCATATTTTTTAGCCTTATCCTTGGAGAAGTTGCTGGCGAAAGCGCAAGCCGCCATGACGAGCATCACCACGTATTGCACGTAAGTGACCGTCTCCGACGCCCAGAAAGAGCCGGCTTCGGGCTGCACGAATGTGAGGTTGCACTGAAGCATGTTGACAGCATATTTCTGGAAGGGGAAGATCGCCGAGTAGTAAAGCACACACAGGAGAGCCACCAACCAGAAGCCCATACTGGAGAGGATTTTGCCGATATCCGACACTTTGAAAGGATCATCCTTCTCCTCCGCCTCGTGGGTTTGGTTGTCGAGCTTCTTATCCATGAAGAAATAGACGATGAACATCACCAGGGCGATGAAGAGCAACACAAGACCGAAAGCCACGGAACGGGAGACGTCCACGGTGCCACCCATTTTGGCGAACATTGGCGAGAAGATCATGCAAGTGGCGACACCGAGACGCGCGAGCGCCATCTCCGAACCCATCGCCATAGCCATCTCCCTGCCCTGGAACCATTTCACGATACCGCGGGAAACGGTGATACCAGCCATCTCCACGCCGCAACCGAAGATCATGAATCCGATCGCGGAGAATTTGGCGGACGCGGGCATACCCTCGTAGAAGGGCGAGATGCCAAGCTCATCGAATCCGGGGATATAGTTCAAGTTGGCGTTGAACCACGCCTCCAACGAGGAGCCGGTGAACATATCCGTCAGGGCGTACCAATTTATGGTGGCGCCCACGAGCATCACGGCACCGGAGAGCACAGCGGTGAAACGTACCCCCATCTTATCGAGGATGATCCCGGCGAAGATAAGGAAGAAAATAAACACGTTAAGGAACGTCTCCGAGCCTTGCATGGTGCCGAACGCGGTGGAATCCCAGCCGCGCTCCGACTGCAAAAGATCTTTGATAGGAGACAATACGTCCATAAACACGTATGAGCAGAACATTGCGAACGCCAAGAGTCCCAATGCTGTCCAACGTGCCCAAGCTTTGTCGCGAAGCACTTCCTTCGCAGGTGCTAAGTTAGCAGTTGTTGTCATTCTATGAATCTATTTTTATGTTTTAATTTATACTTCTCTTTTAGGTTCATCTTTTCTAATACGCGGCGACATCATCCGCGCCGCACGATAAATCGCGCATACAAAGGTAGGTAAATTTTATGAAAAAAAATTGGAATTGAACCAATCATGCCTAAATTTGGTTGAAAATTAAATTATTCAATAAGCGAACCATAAAGAAAGATTGATGAAACAGACCTACAAACTATCACTGACATTGGTGATAATCAGCCTGCTGGCGCCCCATGGGAGTATGCGTGCGGAGAGCGAAACGCCCTACCGCACATTCAGTGAATCGGAACTATGGTGGCGGCGGTTCAGCGACACGACCTTGGAACGTCTCGTCGCGCACAGCATCGACAACAACTACGACATCGCCATGGCGGTGCGCAAGGTGGAGATTAGCCGACTGAGCATGATGCAAGCCAAAGGGGGCTACTACCCCACCCTCAGCGCCACCGCGGGATGGGAGAAACAGCGCGGCTCCGCCTACACGTATGCGCGCCGCGCCGCTGTGACGGCGCAAAACGACTACACACTCAGCGCCGCGACCTCATGGGAGATAGACCTCTTCGGCAAGATACGCACCAAGGTGAAGGAGGAGAAAGCGGGATGGCACGCCACGCGCGCGGAGTATGAGTCAACGATGATCAGCGTGGCGGCGCAAACAGCGCAGGCATACCTGCAACTACGTATGTATCAAGCGGAGCTGGAGGTGGCGCAGCGTCTGACCGCCTCGGAAGACAGCGTGGTGAAGATCGCAGTGGCGCGCCATGAATGTGCCCTGGCGTCGGGATTGGACGTGGCGCAGGCGAAAACCTCCTACTATTCCACGAAGGCATCCATCCCGGCGCTCCAAAACTCCATCGCGACATCCATCAATTCGTTGTCGCTGCTCACGGGCATCAGCCACGACGACCTCCAAGAGATGATGGACGAGGGGGAGGGTATCCCGCGCTATCTCGGGAACGTGGAGAGCGATATTCCGATGGATCTGCTGCGCCGCCGTCCGGATGTCATGGCGGCGGAGTATGAAATAGCGGGATACGCCGCGGCGTTGGGGGTGGCGGAGAAAGATTTCCTCCCCACGCTCTCGCTGAGCGCGTCGATAGGAACGTTGGCGCATAGTCCTAAGGATCTGGTGAAGCATGATGCGATGACCTACAGCATAACCCCCACCCTGACATGGACGATATTCTCTGGAATGACACGCAAGTACGCGGTGGCGGAGGCGGAGGAACAGATGATGATAGGTATCGACAACTACAATCTGACGCTCCTCACCGCCAGGGAGGAGGCACTCAACGCCATATCGCAATATAAGCATAGCAGCGCGCGGGGAGAACTTCTGCTTATGGCGGTGAAAGAGAGCAAACTCGCCTACGATCTCGCCCTGGACCAATATAAACAGGGACTCTCGGAGTTCGTCAACGTGCTCAATGCGCAAATAAGTCTGCTGAACTACAGCAATGAGCTTATTGAAGCGGAGGGGAACGCGCAACTCGCCGTGATCCAACTCTTCCAAGCGGTGGGGGGAGGGTTTTAGAGCCTCTCCCCAACCCTCTCCTGAAGGAGAGGGGACCGGATAATAGATTGCTTTTGCTTCAACACCCTTCCCTTTAGGAGAGGGATGGGGTGAGGCTTTTTAGATAATTATGAAAAAAAGGAAAATAAGAGGTATGACAACAATATTAACTAAGACAGCGAAATTAACGGAAACGAAATTAACGACGTGGCTATTGATGATGGGACTGTTGATGGCGGGATGCGCCAAACAAGGGAAAGATATGAAAGAGAGCGTGCCGGAAGTGGATGTGAGCGAGGTGGTTGTGGACTCCGTGACCCTACACAAGGAATACCCCGGCAGCACATCGGCGATTTCTATGGTGAACGTGGTGGGACGTGTGAGCGGCACTATCCTGCGACAGCTATACACGCCCGGAGATTACGTGGCTAAGGGGACTCCGCTGTTTATCATCGACAGCAGCACCTACGAAAATGCGATGACGGAGGCGCGGTCGCAACTCGCTACGGCGAAGAGTGAATATGATTACTACACGCGCCAATATTCGGCGCTATGCAAGGCATACTCCAAAGATGCGGTGTCGGAAATGGAGGTGCTTCAGACAAAGAGCAATATGCAGCAGGCGGAGGCGGCGATGCGTTCGGCGGAGGCGGCGATCAGCGACGCCGCCCTGAACATCGGCTACTGCACCGTGAGGGCCCCCATCGCGGGATATATGTCGGAGAACCTCTTCGACCCCGGCACGTATATCTCCGCGGGGGAGACCGCCGTCACCCTCGCCACGATCTACGACAGCAGAGCCCTCAATGTGGAGTTCAACATCGACGACGCGACATACATCGAGTTGTTCGCCTCGGAACGGGGGGAGACCAACAGGCCCGACCTCACCAAGATACCGATGCTCTTCTCGGACCAAATAGCACATTCCTACACCGGAAGAGTGACCTATCTCGCACCGAACATCGACACCTCCACCGGGACTCTACTCATGAAAGCGGAGGTGGCGAACCCCCACCATGAGCTACGCCCCGGCATGTATGTGACGGTGAAACTCCCGTGCCACATCGAGACGCGCGCTCTCCTGGTGAGAGACGCGTCCATCTCCACCGACCAACGGGGAAATTATCTCTACGTGGTCAACGACTCCAATCAAGTGGTCTACACCCCCGTGAAGGTGGGAGAGCTATACCACGACACCCTCCGCGTGGTGGAGAGCGGCATCAACGCCGGGGATAGGTATGTCTCCGCGGCGATGCTGAAAGTGCGTCCGGGAATGAAAGTGAAACCTATAAGCGCAAGAAAGCCATGATTCCACAATTTTTCATCCGTCGCCCCATATTCGCGATAGTGGTGGCGATATTTATGATTCTCATAGGATTATATGCGTTCAAGGAGCTACCCATCGCGGAGTATCCGGAGATCACGCCACCTACGGTGATGGTCTCCGCCACCTATCCCGGAGCCGACGCGGAGACGGTGGCGCACACCGTGGGGGAACCCATAGAGCAGCAGGTGAACGGCGTGGAGGGTATGATGTATATGAGTTCGCAATCCGGCTCCGACGGGAGCTACAACCTCACCGTCACTTTCGAGACCGGCACCGACATCGACGAAGCCACGGTGAAGGTGCAGAACAGAGTGTCGCAAGTGCAGTCCACGCTGCCGGAGGCGGTGATCGAACAGGGTGTCACCGTCAACTCGCAATCCTCCGACATCCTCATGTTCATGGCCCTGGAGGGGGACAGCGCCACCAACTTCGACGCGCTCTATCTCACCAACTACGCCCAACTGCACATTGTGGATAATCTCGCGCGCATCAAGGGTGTGGGTGAAGTGCAGGCGTTCGGCAGCGGCGAATACAGTATGCGTGTGTGGCTCGACCCACAGAAAATGCAGATACGCGGCATCACCCCCGCCGACATACGCGCGGTGATCACCTCTCAGAATGTGGATGTGTCGGCGGGATCCGTGGGCGCTCCCCCGGGAGCCAACAATGCGCAATTCCAATTCACCCTCACCTCCAAGGGTATGCTGAAGACCCCCGAGGAGTTCGGCGACATAATAGTGAAGAGCGACGACAACGGAGGAATCCTGCGCCTGCGCGACGTGGCTGAAATCCAATTGGGAAGCGAGAGCTACGCGCAAGTGGCAAGGCTCAACGGCAAACCGACGGCGCTGATCGCGGTGAACCAAAGTTCCGGAGCCAACGCGCTCGATGTGGCGAAAGGGGTGAAGGAGGAGATGAACCGTCTCGCGGAATATTTCCCCGAGGGTATGCGCTATCAAGTGATTATGGACACCACCACCTATATCACCGCCTCGATAGAGGAGCTGGCGTTCACTTTCATAATCACCACTCTGATAGTGATGGTGGTGATCCTCATCTTCCTACAGAATTGGCGCGCCACGATAATCCCGATGCTCACAATCCCCGTTTCGATTATCGCGACGTTCGCGGTGATGAAGCTGTTGGGGTTCAGCATCAATACTCTGACCCTCTTCGGGTTGGTGCTTGCCATCGCGATAGTAGTCGACGACGCGATAGTAGTCGTGGAGGACTGCGCGCGCCTCATCACCGAGGATAAGCTGCAACGCCAGGAGGCGGCGGAACGCTCCATGAAAGAGCTTCAAAGCCCCATCATCGGCGAGGTGCTGGTGCTTATGTCGGTGTTCATTCCCACGGCGTTTGTGAGCGGAATCACCGGCGAGCTATATAAGCAATTCGCGCTCACCATAGCGATATCCACGGCATTCTCCGGCATCAACGCCCTGACGTTCACTCCGGCGATGTGCGCGCTGTTTCTGCGCCCCACCAAACCGAGCCGCTTTTTCCTCTACAAATGGTTCAACAAAGGTTACGGGGCTGCATTGTCGGCGTATATGCGCATAATCGGGAGTTTCCTGAAACGTCCTTGGGTGGCGTTGGGCATCTACCTCGCCATCACCGCGGCGGCATTCTGGGGATTCATCAAGACACCCACGTCATATATACCCAAGGAGGATTTGGGCTATTTCATGACCTCGATAGAACTTCCGGCGGTGGCGTCGCTCCAGCGCACCGACGCGGTGACCAAGCAGGTGGCGGAGGCTATCAAAGGGATTCCCGGCGTCAAGGATGTGATTTCCGTGTCGGGACACTCCTTCATGGGTGGCTCAGGCACCAATATGTCGGGATGCTTCGTGATGCTCAAGCCATGGAGCGAACGTAAAGGGAAGGAGGAGCAGATAAACGCCATCATCGCTAAAGCCGACGAAATCACGGCGCGGTTTCAAGAGCCTATAGTCTTCTCCATCAATCCTCCGGCGATTCCGGGACTTGGGAACTCCGGAGGACTTGACCTCAAGCTCCTCGACACCAACAACCTCGGGGCGCGCCAACTCTCCGAAGCGATAGCGCAACTCCAAGAGAGTGCGAAGGAGGCACCGGAGATCGCCGGGGTGACGACGCTGTACCAAGGGAGTGTGCCGCAATACGTGGTGAAAGTGGACCGCGACAAAGTCGACTCCCACGGATTGGAGATAAGCGAGGTCTATGCGGCGTTGTCGTCGTATGTGGGTGGCACCTACGTGAATGATTTCGAGGAGTTCGGCAGGATGTACCACGTGAAAATCAACAGTGCCGGGGCAGACCGCATGACCGCCGACGATGTGCTGCGCCTGAGCGTGAAAAACAGCGAGGGCGACATGGTTCCGTTCGCGGCGTTCGCACAGGTGGTGCCGTCGATGGGCACCTCGGAAGTGAACCGCTATAATATGTACACCTGCGCCTCGGTCACCGCCACGGTGGCTGACGGAGTGAGTTCCTCGGAGGGTATCGCGGCGATGGAGAACTTGGTAAACAGCTCACTGGGCGACAATTATTCGTATGCGTGGAGCGGCGAGGCTTACCAAGAGACACAGGCCGGCACGACCATCAATTTCATGCTTATCTTCTCGGTGATCGTCACCCTACTCGTGCTGGCGGCGCAATACAGCAGCTGGACCGACCCGGTGGCAGTGATCATAGCGATGCCCACGGCGATATTAGGCACCTTGCTTGGGTGCGCGCTCATGCACCAAAGCATCAGCATCTACACCCAAATAGGTATAATACTCCTGCTGGGACTCTCGGCTAAAAACGCCATCCTCATCGTGGAGTATGCGAAAGACTACCGACAAAAGGGTGAGAGCATCACCGACGCGGCGATGGAGGGTGGCAGGCTTCGCTTCCGTCCGATCATGATGACGGCGTTCGCGTTCATCCTCGGAGTGCTCCCCATGCTCTTCGCCACCGGCGCGGGGGCTGCGTCACGACTATCCTTGGGAAGCGCCGTGGTCTTCGGCATGTTCATCAATGCGGTGGCCGGCACTCTGTTCGTCCCCAACTTCTGGGAAATCCTCCAACGCTTCGGGGAGAAGTACATAGACCCCTTCTTCCGCATGAAGCATAAATAAAGCTTACCTGACGCATAACGCGGGATATAGCAATTCAATGAAACGGCACAGACGCCGCGGCGCACCATATAAGAAAGGGTGTTCGCCCGGCATCTGTGCCATACTTTTTTAAAACTTACCCCCTTTTTAAAAATATGTCCTACTTTTTTTAAAATATCCGTAAAATAGAAACGCTTTTTTTTTCGTTAGTACCATGGATTTATATTTTAATACGACAACTCGAAATATCACGAAAAAAGGAAAAAATGAACTTAAAATTAATAACATCAGCATCACTGGCGCTCTTAAGCGTCGGTGTAGGGTTGTTTACGAGCTGCGGTGAGAAGGAAAACACCACGGAGGGGCCCATCCACAGTGTGGTCACCACCACGCCGGAACTAATGGGCTCATCTGTATCTAAAAGCTACTCCGGCATCGTCACCGAAAGCAAATCGATAAGCTTAGGATTCAAAACAGCAGGACAGATACTCCGCACCCTTGTCAAGGAGGGTGACTACGTGAGGGCTGGAGAATTGGTGGCAGTGCTCGACGATGTGGATTATCAATTGGCGGTGAAGGAGGCGCGCATCCAATATGATCAGATGCTCTCCGAACATAAACGCCTGGAGTATCTCTACCAAACGAACAATCTCAGCCAAAATGACTATGAGAAAAGCACCGCCGGGCTTGAACGTCTGAAAGTGAATCTCGACAACTGCATGAACCGGCTGAAATATACGAAGCTCTATGCTCCGGTGAGCGGCTACGTGGTTAAGCTCAACTTCGAAAGCTCTGAGATGGTCAACGCCGGGAGTCCGGTGTTAGAGCTTATGGACAATTCCACCCTGGAGGTCACCGTAGACCTTCCGCTGGAGGCATACACCAAAAGGGGACAGTTCCGCGAATATGTGGCTACCACCGCCGACGGGACGGAGTTGCGTCTCAATCTGCTCAACATCACCCCCAAAGCGGACAATAACCAACTATACAGCATGCGCCTAAGCGTGCCCGCGGCGGCGGCGAAAGCCCTCACCCCCGGGATGAACGTGGACGTTAACATCCTACGTACCGACAGCGATGCCGCCGGAAACGAAGCAGGGAACGAGACCTACACGCTCCCCATGCACGCCATCTTCTACGACAAAGCCGGCGCACCTCAGGTGTGGGTGCTTGAGAAGGACTCAACAGTGAAAGCCACCCACGTGACCATAGGCGAGACTCTCCCCAAAGGAAAAGTGAAAATCACCGACGGACTCAACGGCGGCGAAACTATAGTGAGAGCCGGGGTCAACGTTCTCAAAAATGGTGAGAAAGTGAAAGTGATCGAAGAACCCAAAACCACCAACGTAGGGAGCCTGCTATGACGAAATTAGCTGAATTTTTCATGCGCAAGCCCACGCTGTTCTGGTCGTTGATGATCGGAATCTTGCTGCTCGGGTGCTTCTCCTTCATACGTATGCCAAAGCTGGAGGACCCCGCCGTGGCGGTGAAGCAAGCGATGGTGGTGGTGTCGTACCCCGGAGCTGACGCTTATCAAGTGGAGCTTGATGTGGCACAGCTGGTGGAGGATGAACTGCGCACTCTCCCGGATGTGAGAAAGATAAAAACGGAGTGCCAGGATGGAATCGCCATGTTCACCGTGGAATTCCAAATGACGGTACTCATAAAGGATCTTGAACAGCACTTCGACCTGCTGCGCCGCAAAGCCAACGATGTGGCGATGAAGCTTCCCCAGGGATGCTACGCCCCCGTGGTCATCGACGACATGATGGACGTGTACGGCATATTCCTCGGACTCACCGGCGACGGCTACGACTATCCGGAGATGTATAAGTATGCCAAATACATCCGCCGCGAGCTCCTCGACGTGAAAGGGATAAAGCGCATCAACCTCGCCGGGAACCGCGACGAAGTGATCAACATAATCCTCAACAAGGACCAAATAGCGCGCAACGGCATCATCCCCACCGAGATCATGGCTACGCTCCAAAGCGCCAACAAAGCCATCTCCGGAGGAACGATGAAAGCCGACGCCGACAGAATAGCGATAGAGGTGGACTCCGACATCAAGGATGAAAACGACATCGCCAACCTCCTCATCAAATCCTCCAACAACAAGAGGGTGAGACTCGGCGACATCGCCACCATAGAGCGTGAATACAAAGAGCCGCAACGCAACGGCTTCTTCGTGAACGGAAAACCCGCCATCGCACTCTGCATCGCCATGGAGAACAACGCCATAGTGCCGGATGTGGGTAAAGCCGTCGACGCCAAACTCGCCGAAGTGATGAAGAATGTGCCGGCGGGATTCAAGACGGAGAAGATATTCTATCAGCCCGACAAGGTGAGCGAGGCGGTGTCGTCGTTCATGTGGAACCTCGTGGAATCGGTGGTGATAGTGATCATCATCCTTATCTTCACCATGGGCTTCCGCAGCGGCGTGATCATAGGTTTCGGACTGGTGCTGACAGTGGCGGTGTCGTTCCCGATACTGCTGACCATGGGCACGACGCTTCAGCGCATCTCCCTCGGCGCGTTCATCGTGGCGATGGGCATGCTCGTGGACAACGCCGTGGTGATCATGGACGGCATCCTCATCGACCGGCAACGCGGTCTTCCACAATCGCAATACCTCTTCCGCATAGGTAAAAACACGGCGATGCCGCTTCTCGGAGCCACAATCATCGCCGCCTCCACATTCCTCTCCAGCTATCTCTCCCCCGACTCCGCCGGAGAATACTCCCACGACCTTTTCCTCGTGCTATGCATAAGCCTCCTCGCCAGCTGGGTCTTCGCGCTCATCCAAGTGCCTATATGCGCCAAAGCATGGCTCCCCGAGAAGGATAAAGAGAAAACAGAAAACGGAGAGAAGAAAGCCGTGATGAACTCCCCCGTACACCGCTTTGTGCGCCGCTGCGTTGTCACCGTGGTGAAACACAAGACCATATCTTTCGTGACGGCGATGCTAATCCTCGGCGTGTGCGTGGTGGGGATGGGAAAGGTGAAGAATCTCTTCTTCCCCGACTTTGAATATAAGCAGTTTGTGGTGGAATGTTACTTCCCGGCGCAAACAGACCCGGACGTGGTGCGCGACCGTCTGTTGGCGATGAGCGACACGCTCAACAAGAACCCGAAGATCGAGCGCGTGGCAATGAGCATGGGTTCCGCCCCGGCGCACTATTGCCTTGTACGCCCCATGACCAACGGCGGAGACTGCTACGGCGAGCTTATCGTGGACTGCGAAGACTATAAGGGTGTGATGGAAGTGCTCCCGGAAGTGCGCCGCAAGCTGCGTAGGGAGAACCCCGACGCATACATACGCACAAGAAAATACAACTTCTCCATCTCCACCTCCCACACCGTGGAAGTGGAGTTCTCCGGACCGGATCCGGCGGTGCTGCGCGATCTCAGCGCCAAAGCGGAGGATATCATGCGCAAATGCAAATACATCGACCCTTATTCGGTGGAAAACAACTGGAAGGCGATGGGTAAAGCGATGGTGGTAAACTACTCCGAATCCGACGCGCGCCGCGCCGGAATCAGCCGTAGCGACATCGGCAACGCCCTCTCCGCCGCCGGCGACGGCATGACCATAGGCGTGCTCAACGACCAAGACAATATGGTGATGATAAATCTCCAGATGCGCAACGCCGACGGATCACGCATCGAAGACTTGGGCGACATCCCCGTGTGGAGCACTCTTAACATGAATATGAACCCCGACGATATGCGGGGATTGATGACGGGAGCCACCAGCGTGGAGGAGCTTAGCGAAAATATGTCGCGCAGCACGACACTGAGCACGGTGAGCATGCACACCACCCTCCAGCCCTCGGAGCGCGCCATCATGCGCTACAACGGACGCCGCGTGATCGAAGCGGAATGCGACCCCAACCCCGACGTGGATGCCGCGACTCCGGCGCGCGCGGTGCAGGAGATTCAGAAAGATATCGAAGCGATACCGCTCCCCGACGGATACTCCATGCGATGGGTGGGCGACGGCGAAATGCAGGGGGAGGCCATCGGCAACCTCCTTGTCTACGTGCCGCTGATCACCTTCATTATCCTCGCAGTGCTGCTGATGCTCTTCAACAAATGGCGCAAGGTGGCGATCATCCTCTTCTGTCTCCCCTTCGCGGTGGTGGGAATCACCCCGGCACTTCTCTTCACCAACACCCCCTTCACGTTTATGGCGGTGCTCGGCATGATGGGTCTCGTGGGAATGATGATTAAAAACGCCATCGTGCTCGTGGATGAAATCACGCGCCTCACCGACGAGGAACACCTACACCCCTACCACGCCATCATCAACGCCACCATCTCACGCGTGCGTCCGGTGCTTATGGCATCCATGACCACCATCGTGGGCATGATTCCCCTCATCGGCGATCCGATGTACGAATCCTTAGCACTCACAATCATGGGTGGCTTGGCGGTGGGTACCCTCGTCACCCTGGTGCTCATCCCGTTGTTCTATTCCATCCTATTCAAAATCAAAAAACCTCAAGAAGAATGAGACTGAAGATATTGGCATTAAGCACGGCGCTTATGGCGGTCAACGCCCTCGCCGCGGATGCCGCGGAACTTACCGCCGGAGCGGCGACACTCACCCTAAGTGTGGAGGAGTGCCGCCGCCGGGCGCTCGCCACAGATGAAGATATAAAGAAAAGCGACTACGACATTGAGAGCGCCGCGATGGATCTCGAGGTGGCGAAACGGTCGTTCTATCCCACCCTCAACGGAATGGGACTCCTCGAATATATCACCCCCGACATGGAGTTCAGCGGCATTGAATTGCAAATGCGCGGACTCTACGCCGCCGGACTGAGCATCACCCAGCCCATCTACACCGGAGGGAAGCTCACCGCCGGGAAGAAACTGGCGCAAATAGGCACCGAAGCGGCGCAACAGAAACTGCGTCTCAGCCGCGCGCAAATCATCAGCAACGCCGACAACGCCTACTGGACACTCGTGGCGGTGGACGGAAAAGTGGAGATGCTGCGTAGCTATGTGCGCCAGATGGACACCCTCTATTCGCAAACGGAAAGGGCGGTGGATGTAGGCATGACCACACGCGGCGACCTGCTGCGCATCGAAGCGCGCCGCACCGAAATAGAATATAACCTCAAGAAAGCCCTCAACGGCAGAGACCTATGCCGCCTGGCGCTATGCCGCGTGATAGGGGTGGATTTCTCCACGGAGATAATCCCTTCCGACACCGACATCGCGGTGACGGAACCTGCGATGATGGACAACGACATCTCCGCGCGTCCGGAACTGGAGCTGCTCAATCTCGCCATAAACGCCAACAAGCAGCAAGTGAAAATGGCGAAAGCCGACTATCTCCCCACCGTGGGTCTCGGACTGGGATACTACCGCTACGGGAATATCAAGACCGTGGGTTCCTACCAAACGGCGGACGGCGGCGTGATGAAATACAGCGAAAACACCAACAAGGGTCTGGGCGCGGCGATGCTGTCGGTGAGCATTCCCATATTCAATTGGGGCATCACCGGCAAAAAGGTGAACAAAGCGAAAATAGATTTGGCGAAATCGCAGCTTGACTTGGATAAAAACCGCCGTATGCTGACACTGGAGGCGCAACAAGCGATCAACAATGTCGCCGACGGATATGATCTGGTGAAATCGGCGCAGATAGCGTTGGCACAGGCAGAGGATAACCTCGCGTCGGTGGAGGCGCGCTACAAGGTGGCTATGTGTCCGATAATCGATCTTCTCGACGCGCAGTCGCAATGGCAACAGTCCAAGAGCAACCTCCTGGAAGCGCGCGCCCAATACAAAATCTATCAGACGGAATATCTGCGCACCACGGGGAGATTGGATTAACCCTCCCCCTGCTTCTTACGATGGCGTATGATCTGAATCGAATTGAGGATATTCTGCCACGCCACGTAGGAAGCGGGCGCCACCGAGGCGATGGGGTTGAGATACGCTATGGCGAGCCACACGGCGAGCACGGTGTTCTTCTGCCCCAACCCTTGGGTGCCCGACACTTTGTCGCCGAAACGGCGGCCTATAAGCCTACCGACACCGAATTGAATGAGACACACCACCAACGCCCCGAACGCCAACCCAAGCATTATCCACAGGTTGCGCACAGTGAAATTCTTTATCACAAAACTAACGGAACTCCCCACCACAATGAAGAGAGCCAACGCCCAGAGGTAGAAAGATATGCTCTGATGGTTCGCCAACGCGTCGTGGAATTTCTTCCATGAATAGCGCATGATGAACGCGACTATTATGGGCAACACCAACAGGGGCAGCACCAAGGAACATATATAAGAGAAACTCTGCTGGAACGTCATCTCCGGATGCTCCCCTATCGCCGCCAAAATCACCGGACCGAGGAGCGCCACCGCAAGGTTCGACACCAACGAATAGGTGGCAAGCATGGAGATGCTACCCCCGAGCATTCCGGTGATCACTGGAGCGGCGGTGGCAGTGGGGATGAAGACGCATATAAACACTCCCGTCGCCAATATGTCGTCAAAGGGAACCAGGGCGAAGTATGTGATCGCGGAGAGCAGCAGCTGCGCCACGAGCATCACTCCGTGGAACGGCTGTATCTTGAAATCCTTAGGTTCGATACGGCAGTAAGTGATCGTGAGCATCACGAAAATAAGATACGGAGAGAGGAAAGTGAGATAGCCTATCCACTTATAGAACAAGGCGCCCCCCACAATCGCTATGGGGAGCATCATGCTTTTAATCTTCTGTTTCATCGCAACGGATTAACGCCGCGGTTCCATCACTCGGGATAGACCAACGGACAATCGGCACTATTGAGTACCTGCAGGTATTTCTTGGCAGCCATCTTCGCCTCGGGGAGGCTCATCAGTAGATAGTTGCCGCAATCGCGCGGAGCGGCTCCCGGCACCTCCCCCTCGAAGTGAAGGAGATAGTCAAAGGCCTCCGCCATGAGGGCGCGCACGCTGTCGGCGCCGGGACGCCCCTTCATCAAAAGATAATTGCCGGTGCAGCACCCCATGGGACCCCAATAGACCACTTCATCCTTGCGCTCCGGATGGTTGCGGAGGAAGGTGGCTACGATATGCTCCATGGCATGAAGCGCGGAGATGGAGAGCGCCGGCTCCCGGTTGGGCGCGGTCATACGGATATCGAACGTGGTGACCATCTCCCCGGAAGGGAGTACGTCGACACGGCTCTCATACACTCCCGGATTGAGAGTGAGATGATTGATTCTGAATGATGCTATCTTTTCCATTATCTACGATAATAGTTGATTATTGACAAGTTATATATCCTACAAATTGGTGATTATGGACTTCAACGCCTCGAAAGTCTCTTGTGGCGCGTCGGTCCAGAAGTTCTCATATTGCGAAATATTCTCCGCCTCCCCCGGGGTGTCGGAGATCACGCGGATCACGGCGAATGGTGTCTTGCGGAGTGCGCACACCTGCGCCAAGGCTCCGGACTCCATATCCACGGCGAGGGCCGCCGGGAAATGTGATTTTATCTGAGCCACCTCCTCGGCCTTGCTCACAAAAATGTCGCCGCTGCATAGGAGACCCGTCTTCAGATGTCCCTGAGGGAGCACTCTCTTGGCGCACTCCACGGTGGCGGCGGAAACGGGGAGGATGGTGGGGAATCCGGCGGCGGCACCATGCTCAGTGCCGGGACCGCACCACACGTCATGGTACGCCACACCCTCGGCGACAAAGAGATCCAACACGTGCATCGACGCGTCGGCACCACCGGCGACTCCTGAATTTATGACCAACTGCGGCGCGAAGCGGCGGATAAGATAATCGGCGGAGAGGGCGGCGTTGACCTTGCCGATGCCACACTGCATCAGACACACTTCGTGTTTTCCTATATTCCCTTGATAAAGTGTGTATATATCGTCGTGTATCTCCTCAAGCTTCTCAATCAACGGAAGCAGCAGACGCAATTCCTTTTGCATCGCCACAATAAGTCCTATTTTCATAAATTCTATATCTTTCTTTTTGCTCCGAAAAAAAGTTTTTCGAGAGTTGTGTATTAAGTTGAATACTAAGTTTAATATTAAGTTGAATAATTATATTGGATAATTATTGCGCAAAATTACAAATAAATTTTGTAACTTTGTGGGTGCATGAGATTAATGCTCAAAAAGATATCATGAAAATTTACAAGACATGGGGTTCCCCCCTCGACGAGAAGCAGCTGACACAGATAGTCAGTGCGATAGAGATGGGCGAGTTGGTGATCTGGCCCACCGACACGTTGTATGCCATAGCGTGCGACGCGCTAAACATCAAAGCGATCGAGCGTCTTTGTACGCTCAAAGGGTTGAACCCTGCGAAAACCAACCTCTCCATAATGTGCAGCGACATATCGCAGGCCTCCGCCTACGCCCGGTGGGACAATTGGGCGTTTCCGCTACTCCGCGACAACACGCCGGGACCCTTCACATTCCTTTTCAAAGCGGCGTCCACGCTCCCCAAGGCGTTCAAGGGGAGAAAAATCGTGGGTGTGCGCATCCCCGACTGCGAAATATGCCGCCAGATCACAGACCGGCTCGGGCATCCTATGCTCACCACCTCCATCGACTATGCCGACGAGGACTACGCCACCAACCCGGATCTCATTGTGGAGGCGTATGACCGCAAGGTTGACATACTCATCGACCATGGCACGGGAGAGCCGGCGGCTTCCACCATCGTTGACTGTTCCGGCAACGAAATAGAAATACTCCGCGAGGGTAAAGGCACGCTGAAATAACAAGTTATGGTTTGACTGAATTTGCGACCGCGGAGACACATCACTTCTTATTCAAGACTTTCCACGATGTCAAAAAATTTTTTTAAACCGAAAACTTTCATAAGTGCAAAATTGGTATTAATTTTGTTGCATAAAACAGTGAGAAAATAAAAACTCAAATAGAAAAACAGCAATAAAAAAACAGTAACTGAAGCAGGTAACTGAAAAGGTAACTGAAGAGCAGCAACTGAAAAACCATTATAAAAAACAACAATACAATAACTAAAGAGAAAAAACTATGTCAAAAGTAACAGTGGTAGGTGCCGGTAACGTAGGCGCTACAGCAGCCAACGTGATGGCATTGCGCGAGATCGCTGATGAGGTTGTAATGATCGACATCAAAGAGGGCGTATCCGAGGGTAAAGCAATGGATATGATGCAGACAGCAAACTTGCTCGACATGAACACTTGCATCAAAGGCGTAACCAACGACTATTCAGCAACAGCAAACTCCGATGTAGTGGTGATCACATCCGGTATTCCCCGTAAACCGGGCATGACCCGTGAGGAGCTTATCGGTGTCAACGCCGGCATCGTGAAGCAAGTGACTGAGAGCGTATTGGCACACAGCCCCAACGCAATCATCGTATGCGTATCCAACCCCATGGACACCATGACATACCTTATCCACAAAGTATCAGGACTTCCCAAAAACCGCATTATCGGTATGGGAGGCGCACTCGACAGCAGCCGCTTCAAATACTATTTGAGCAAAGCTATGGGCGCAAACCCCAACGAGGTTGAGGGCTTTGTGATCGGTGGTCACGGCGACACTACTATGATTCCTATGAAACGTTTCGCCGCATGGCGCGGTGTCCCCGCCGCTGAATACCTCAGCGCAGAGGAGCTTGACAAAGTAGCTGCCGACACTATGGTGGGCGGCGCCACTCTGACTAAACTTCTCGGCACCTCCGCATGGTACGCTCCCGGAGCCGCTACCGCAGAAGTGGTTGAGGCCATCATCCACGACCAAAAATGCATGATCCCCTGCTCCGCTCTTCTCGAAGGCGAGTATGGCGAGAAAGACCTCTGCATCGGCGTACCCTGTATCCTTGGTAAAAACGGTATCGAGAAAATCGTTGAACTCGAGCTCACTGACGAGGAGAAAGCCCTCTTCGCTAAGAGTGCCGCCGCAGTTCACAAAACAAACGAGGCTCTCCCCTGCTAATCACCATCGACAGCATCCATAATTTACGCCCGGAATCCACAGCGGATTCCGGGCATCTTATTTGGGGGTTATACACCGTCTAAAAGGTGTCTATAATGTGTCTCTATAATGTGTCTCTATAATGTGTCTAAAAATGGGGAGACGGCGAAAAGGGGGACATTTACCATCCAATCCTGTTGGCGGTAGCCCTTCATGGAGAAGCGGTAGCCGAGCATACCGCTGTCGGCATTATCCACGGTGACAAACTGACGCAAAGACTTAGATTTCACATTCTCCTCCGCTTTCACCTCTATGGGAAGCAGCCGCTCGCCACACTGCACCACAAAGTCAATCTCCAACGTGGAGTTCTCCTTGCTGAAATATCCTATGACGGTGTCCTTATGCGCCGCGATCTGAGTCAAAACGTAATTCTCCGAAAACGCGCCCTTGAACTCCGAGAAAACAGTATTCCCCACAAGCATAAGCGACGGAGGAACCTGAGCCATGGCACCTATCAAACCGACATCAAGGAGATAGAGCTTAAAGGAGTCGTGGTTGAAGTAAAAACTCAACGGCATCGCCGCCTTAGTGACGCGTTTCACCTTATACACGAGTCCGGCATCCACAAGCCACTGAATCGCATTCTCATACTCCCCCGCCCTGGCGCCCTTCTTCAAAGCTCCGAATATGAATTTCTTATTCTCCCGCGCGAGCTGCGAGGGAATAGACTGAAACACCATCCGCGCGCGTAGGGTGTCCACCCCGGCATGCTTGGCGATATCAGCCTCATACGCCGACAAGATGTTACGCTGAATCGCACGAACAGAATCAGTATTCTTCGACCGCACGAACTCAGCCACAGCCTCCGGCATTCCCCCGACAAAATAATATTGACGCAGAAGTTCCGTGTACGACGGAAGCAAGGAATTGACTACGTCCCTCTCCGCCTCGTTCTCCAGCAACGCGCACTTATTACGCTCACCAAGGGCATCCAAAAACTCCATAAACGTCATAGGATAAAGGTGGAGCATGTCAACTTTCCCCGTCGGGAATGATATGCCATTCATGTTAAGCACACCCAACAACGAGCCTGCCACCACTATATGAATCGCCGGGGCATCCTCACAGAAATATTTGAGAGCCGCCACGATTTCCGGCACCTCCTGCACCTCGTCAAGAAACACCAAAGTCTTGCCGGGAATAATCTCCACACCGCTCAGTGCGGAGAGTCCCAACAACAATCCATCCACATTCTTATCCGCCTTGAATAGCGTCGCGATATCAGTGTTCATATAGCAGTTGATGTATATCATATTCTCATACTCCCTGCCACCTAACTCCTTAAGTATATAAGTCTTTCCCACCTGACGCGCTCCATAGAGCATCAGGGGTTTCCTGCGCTTAGATGATTTCCAAGCCTTCAGCTGTCGGTAAATACTACGCTCCATAATTCTTATCCTATAATGAGTACGTGGGTTATTATATGGCTAATTACGTGGGCAAAATTAATAAAAACCGAACACACCACAAAGCGAAACCACACTTTTATGAGGGAATAAATGTGGTTTGACTACACTTTTATGAGGGAATAAATGTGGTTTAGCTACACTTTTATGAGGGAATAAACACCTAACTTCCTGAAAAATCAGCTAAAAGACTATCCACTGGAGAACAATAGCTATGAGGGCTAAAACAGCCATAATCACCGCTATGGTGTTGAGACGCTTGGCGGCATACTTGCTGAAGCGTGCGATGAACGTCGCTATGGCATGACTGAACGCCATCATAAAGAGGAAGAATATATCAAAAAACTGCCACCACTCACCGCGGAGGCTGAAAGTGGACACCAACAGAATCATTACCACAAGTACGGCAAGCCATGCCACCGCACTGCTCTTCAGAATTTTATCCATAATCTCTAAATTATATCTTTTCTCGTTGTTTTGTATGCGATGATTTATATTTACATACGCTGTTTATACCTTTTATTATATGTCACCTTTTCGGTTACACTATTGTTACCTTTTCGGTTACATTACTGTCACCTTTTTAGTTACACCACTATCACCTTTTACTGCACAATATTGTAACCTTTTTCTTTACACTATTCATTGTAATAGCTATGGCGGCAGATTATCTAAAGAACTTGACGCTGTAGGGTTTTCCGCTCTCCGTGATAAGTAGGGCGAAATAGAATCCTGTGGGAGCCACGGTGATATTCAAGTTAGCCACATTAGTGTCGCGGAAATATTGTTCATTGAACAATGCTCCGGCGGCATTGTAGACGCGCGCCATAACAACATTCTCCGGGAGAGTGACGCTGTATCTGCCGCCGCCGATCCATTCCACCACCGGCGAGGTGGGAATCAGCGTCTCTTCAATAGCGGCACGTTCACGCGCCGCCGCGTTACGCTGCTCCTCAATGAAGGAATTATAGAAACTGAACGGGGGTTCCTCCATCTCCTCCGGGTACTGATATGAGGGATTCTCCAGCAACGCCACCTCACCCTCGCTCATAAACTCCGTAGGGAGTAAACGATAAAGAGTGTCGGTGGATTTCCCGAAGTTAATCCTATAAAACTCCCCTTTTCTGCCATGCACCACTCCCGGCAAGGGGGTGGCTCCGAGAAGGAGACCTATGCTCACATTCTTCTCGCGGAGGAGCTGCTCGTTGAGCATCTCGCTCCACTGCCGCGGTGAATAAATCTCCGACACAAGCAGGTCGACGTCGGCGCGGCCCCACACGTTCTCCACATCCTCCGCCACACGTTCCCACGGCTCTATCACGTCGGTGACATCATACTGTGCGGAAATCACTGAATAAATCTCGCCGGAGATATTCTCCCACGCCTTTATCGCCTCCTCCGGCACACGGCTGTTGTAGCGTATGCGTTCGATGTGGAGGGCGTAAAGAGTGAGTAGCATCTTTGTCCCCTCATCCATGTTGTTGGGGTCGAAATTCTCCTTGAAGTTGTAGGCGAGTATCGGGAACGCCTTATTCTCCGCGGCGATGACCACGAAACCTCCGGTGGGGTGGTTGAAAACGTAGAAGGGGGAGAAGAGATGGTTGGTGGTGAGCCGTCTGCCGTTGTAGACCATCTTCGGGGGCGCCATCTTCAGCCCTCTCGCGGCATTGAAAAACTTCTCCGCGATACCCAACGCCTGCTTCTGCGTCACAGTCTCGGCGTTCGCACCGGCGGCGAACAGGAGCGCCGCCACCAGCAGCACACCTTTTATATATAAAGCATATATTCTTTTCATATCTATATGAGGCGCGCACATAGAGTGCCTCAACCTAACAACGGAAATTCAGGGCAAATATTTTAACGAGGGCATGGGCCGTGTGAGCCTCATTTGCAATGAGGCGCGCGAATAGGGGCAACAAAGGCGCGCGAACAAAAAAAAGAGTGCCCCATTTCACAATGAGGCACTCCGAAACCTAAAATTCTAAAATTCTTTTGTGTGTCTTGTATGTAATGCTGTTCTTATAATCAATTAGCGATTACGAATCTTGCAAATGCAAGATTACTTAATCTTGTCGTGCTCAAGAAGCAAAGTCATCGACGGACGGTCGCAAATCTCGGAGGGACCGAAATATTGGATGGGACCGGGGTATTGATAGAGGGTGTTGAGGCCCAAAGTCTCACGCATCGACGCATATTTGAGGTAAGGCTTGCCGTTGAGGTTCACCAAAGCCTTCTTGATCACGGGTTTCATCTTACCGTTGCGGCGCTCCATGTTCATCATCATAGTGATGGGGATACCGCCGGCGATCCATTCCTCGCTGGGAGCGGTGAGGTTTCGCACCGACGACATATAACCTGTCAATCCCGCATTGATAAGCATCGCGGCATTGTAGCCGAGGGCGTATGTATAGTCGGCGTCGAAGTTTGAAGGATCGGCGCAGCGTCCCTCATATCCGAAGAAGTGGTGCTGAGTGGCGAACTTGCCGGTGTAGAGGCCTTGCTCCGCCATCTCCTCAAGACGTTTACCCACCATCTCGGAGATCAAGCTCTCAGTCTCGATGAGCGACACTTGCACGTTGCCGTGGGAGTCACGCTCCAAGCAAAGCTCAAGCGCGATGTGCTTCGGAAGGCTTCTGAAGAGCTCCGCGTTGACCGGGGAAAGGTAAGCCACCACAGCCTCGAGTTTCGCGATCTCCTCGTGCTCGTTGATTTCCTCACCATGCTCGGCGAGAATATCGTTAAGCTCGTTGATAAGTTTCTTCATTGAAGGGATGAACTCGATAAGACCCTCGGGGATGAGGACGGTACCGAAGTTCCAGCCCAAACGCGCGCGCTCGGCGATAAAGTAAGAGATTTGGCTTACGATATTGTCGAGGGTCATACGTTTCGCCTGCACCTCCTCGGAGATGATGCAGATGTTGGGTTGAGTCTGGAGTGCGCACTCCAAAGCGATGTGGGAAGCGCTGCGTCCCATAAGCTTGATGAAGTGGTAGTATTTTTTCGCGGAGTTGCAGTCGCGTTGGATGTTGCCGATAACCTCGGAGTAAACCTTGCAGGCGGTGTCGAAACCGAAAGAGGTCTCGATCCACTCGTTCTTAAGGTCGCCGTCGATAGTTTTGGGCACACCGATCACCTGAATATCCGCGCCTTGCTCTTTATAGTACTCGGCGAGTACGGCGGCGTTGGTGTTGGAGTCGTCACCGCCGATGATTACGAGGGCTTTGATATCAAGCTCTTTGAGCACCTCAAGACCCTTGTCGAATTGCTCGATTGTCTCGAGTTTGGTGCGTCCGGAACCTATGATATCGAAACCGCCGGTGTTGCGGTATGCTTGGATGTAGTTAGCGGTAAGCTCCATATATTGGTGGTTGATGAATCCGGAGGGACCCATAAGGAATCCGTAGAGCTTGCTTTCGGGGTTCAATTTCTTGATACCGTCGAAGATACCGCTCACCACGTTGTGTCCGCCGGGGGCTTGACCTCCGGAGAGGATGATACCTACGTTGAAAGGTTCCACTTTCACGGGATGATCCTCACGCTCAAACACCACGATAGGCATACCGTATGTGTGGGGGAACAATTTCTTAATCTCCTCTTGGTCACCTTCCGATTGTGTGGGGGCTCCTACTTGAAGCTTTACCGGGCCTTGAAGGCTTTTGGGAAGCTTGGGTTGATACGATTCCCTTGCTTTCTGTAATGCACTTTTTTTCATCCTAATGCCTTAAAATTTTATTACCTGTATTATTATTTCTTCTTATTTCCCTTGGATATAAAACGAGGCTTTCGCGCCTCTACCCTTTTTAAGACTACAAAGTTACGAAAATTTTTCACTCCGCACCAAATTATTATTGTGCTTTGTATTACTTTGTGCTACAAAGCGCCATTGTTGCGTGCCAAATATTTCTCGGCGTTTTCGAGGTCTTCGGGTGTATCTATGCCGATATTGGCGCTTCCGCACACTTTCACGCGGATATTATAGCCGTTTTGGAGCCAGCGCAGCTGCTCCAGCGACTCCGCGGTCTCGAAGGAGCCGCGCGGCAAACGCGACACCTCGTCGAGCACCTCCCGGCGGTAGGCGTAGATGCCGATATGGGTATGGAACTCCGCCACATCAAGCCACTCCTGCCACTTCACCGTGCGCACGTAGGGGATGATCGAACGCGAGAAATATAGGGCGCGTCCGTTGATGTCGAACGTCACCTTCACCAAATTAGGACTGAAAAGGGCCTCGAAGCCGAGGGTTTTGTCGAATTTCTGTGCAAGAGTGGCGATTTGGGTGTCGCCGTTCTCCTCAAACGCCTCCATGAGGGCGCGTATCTGCTCCACTCCGATGAAAGGCTCATCCCCCTGCACGTTTATCACCACATCGGGATGGATTCCCAAGTTCGCCACCGCCTCACACAGGCGGTCGGTGCCGCTTTGATGGTCGGCGCGGGTCATCACCGCCTTTCCACCGAAGCCCTCCACGCACACCTTGATGCGTTCATCGTCGGTAGCCACATACACAGGCACCCCCGTCAACGCCGCACGTTCATACACATGTTGGATTATCGGTTTCCCGCCCAACAACGCCAGCGGCTTTCCCGGGAACCGTGTCGACGCATATCGCGCCGGTATCACAATCGCAAATTCCATTTTATCTTTCATTATTATTATCTAATATCTAACATCTAATCTCTGCTATCTAACATCTAATCTCTAATCACTGCTATCTAACATCTACTCTCTATCTGCAAAATTAGCCCTTTATCTTCTATTACGCAAAAATCCGTCCCGTTTTCGCTTCCTGCTTCCACCGCCGTTGCCCTGTTCCCGCGCCTCATTGCAAATGAGGCTCCCGGCGCCAACGTCCTCTCCGTCGCCCTTCTATTCAAAAATTATTCAACATTTGCCCGTCAATCTTGCACAACAAATAAAAAAAAGCTAACTTTGCGCCATAGAAACAACAACAAAAATTAAAGATAACATGGAACTCCCTTTCGCAGAATCGTGGAAGATCAAGATGGTCGAGCCGATTCACAAAAGCACACGCGAACAACGTGAAGAATGGATTAAACAAGCAAATTACAACGTATTCCAACTCCCGGCGGAGCAAGTATATATCGACCTGCTCACCGATTCCGGCACAGGTGCTATGAGCGACCGTCAATGGTCAGCCCTAATGATGGGTGATGAGAGCTACGCCGGTGCCCGTTCATGGTTCCACCTTAAAGACACTATCACTAAGCTCTTCGGATTCGATTATGTAATCCCCACACACCAGGGACGCGCCGCTGAGAACGTGCTCTTCAGCGCATTGGTAAAAGAGGGCGACTATGTGCCCGGCAACTCCCACTTCGACACAACCAAAGGACATATCGAGAGCCGTAAAGCTTTCGCCGTGGATTGCACCGTAGATGAAGCCAAAGACACTCAACTCGAAGTGCCCTTCAAAGGAAACGTGGATCCCAAGAAATTGGAGAAATGCTTGGCTGAGCATGGCGACAAAGTTTCTTTCATCATCATCACAATCACCAACAACACCGCCGGCGGACAACCTGTATCCATGCAGAACCTGCGTGAGATCCGCGCCGTGGCAGACAAATACGGCAAACGTGTGATTTACGACTCCGCACGTTTCGCTGAGAACGCCTACTTCATCAAAACACGTGAAGAGGGCTACGCCGACAAGAGCATCAAAGAGATTACCAAAGAGATGTACTCCTACGCCGACGGCATGACAATGTCGGCAAAGAAAGACGCGATCGTCAACATGGGCGGATTCATCGCTCTGCGCCATGAGGATTGGTTTGAGGCAGCCAAGAACTTCGCCATCGTATTCGAGGGCTACCTCACCTACGGCGGCATGAACGGACGCGACATGGAGGCATTGGCAGTGGGTCTTGACGAGAACACCGAGTTCGACAACCTCGACACCCGCATCCGTCAAGTGCAATATCTCGCCGCCCGTCTCGATGAATATGGAATCCCCTACCAGCGTCCCGCCGGAGGCCACGCCGTATTCGTAGACGCCGACAGAATCCTCACCCACGTACCTAAAGAGGAGTTCCCCGCGCAAGCCCTCACCGTGGAGCTTTACCGCGAAGCCGGCATCCGCGCCTGCGAAATCGGCTATATGCTCGCCGACCGCGACCCCATCACACGTGAGAACAGATTCGGAGGTCTCGACTTCGTTCGTTTGTGCATCCCGCGCCGCGTCTACACCAACAACCACATGGATGTGATCGCCGCAGCGTTGAAGAACGTTTACGACCGTAGAGAGTCCATCACCCACGGAGTGAAGATTCTTTGGGAGGCACCCCTCATGCGTCACTTCACAGTGAAGCTCGCCCCCGCGGACTAAGACACTAACTCAGACATTTTAATATAAGCAAGGAGGCTTCGCAGCTATGTGGGGTCTCCTTTTTTTTAACTCATTGATTTACAAACAGCTTTAACTAAATGCAAAATTTATTTACAAAAAGACTTGCATAATTAAAGGAAAGGCACTAACTTTGCACACGCAAAACGGAAATAAACCACCGATTGCAGGATGGCGGGATAGCTCAGTTGGTTAGAGCGTCGGATTCATAACCCGGAGGTCTCGA